>CAJVXD010000132.1 GCA_913009675.1 uncultured bacterium
GGTGTGTAGTCAAGTCGTGTGTGATTTGTGATGTGTTTCGTGATTATTTTGTTTTTTTTTTTTTTTAATGATACGGCGACCACCGAGATCTACACTCTTTCCCTACACGACGCTCTTCCGATCTAGAAAGGAACCCGGAGGCAATATGTACTCGTTACTGATCGTAATACACGTAATAGTGAGTTTTTTTTTAATAGCGGTAATACTCTTGCAGGCGGGGAGGGGCGGAGGGCTTGCTGATACATTTGGCGGTTCTCAGATGCAAGATCTCTTTGGCACAAAGACAACGAGCGTCCTTACGAAACTCACTACCCTGTGTGCAGCTATATTTATAATTACCTGTCTTTCGCTGGCGATTATCTCCAGTCATAGAACCAGGTCTATAGTAGAAGGGGCAAGATTTCCAAGGGCAGCAGCTGCCAGGCCTGTTAAGCCAAATATGAGCGAGCCTGAGAAGGTCCCGCTAAAAGCCCCTCTAGTCAAAGAGACAGATACGACTAAAGAAACGATGCCTCAGACAAAGGCACAGACAGGCGAGGCCAAGTGATTTGATTACTTATTTAAAGACCATCAGCAGGATAAAAACCGTCTTTTTAAAGGCGGTTTTTTTATTCGGTGTTTTGGCCGTCATGGGGTTCAGGCCTGATTATGGTGATGCGATTGTCGTTGGTGCCATTGGCGAGCCAAGGACCCTTATCCCTATCATGGCCTCTGATTCTGCCTCAGGTGCGATATGCGGTCTTATATTCAATGGACTCGTAAAATACGATAAGGATTTAAATCTGGTTGGTGACCTTGCCAAGGGATGGGATATTTCAGAAGATGGACTTGAGATAACGTTTTATTTAAGGAGGGGCGTCAGGTGGCAGGACGGCCAGCCTTTTACAGCAAGGGATGTAGAGTTTACTTACAAAGGCCTGGTAGACCCGCGGGTAAGGACAGCCTATAGCGGCGATTTCAAAATGATCAAGAGGCTTGAGGTAATAGACGATTATACGGTAAGGGTTTTATATAAGGAGCCGTTTTCTCCGGGGCTTTCCAGCTGGACCATGGGCATCATGCCGGAACATTTATTAAAAGGAGAGGATCTAAATACTACAAGGTTTGCGAGACATCCTGTCGGCACAGGCCCGTATAGGTTTAGGTTGTGGAAGACAGGCGAAAGGGTGGAACTCGTCTCCAACCATGATTATTTTGAGGGGCGGCCTTATATAGATAGATACATCTATAGGATTATTCCTGATCAGGCAACCTTATTTCTGGAATTAAGGGCAGGGGGCGTAGACGAGATATCCCTTACCCCGCTTCAGGCCAGACGCCAGACCCAATCCAGATTCTTTAAGGAAAACTTTAATAAATTTCGTTATCCAAGCTTTGGATATACGTATCTGGGATATAATCTCAAGGATTTCAGGTTCCGCGATTTAAGGGTCAGGCAGGCAATAAATTACGCCATAAACAAGGAAGAGATTATACGCGGGGTCCTCCTCGGGCTGGGCAGGGTTTCAACAGGCCCCTTCATACCAGAATCATGGGCCTATAATAAGGCAGTTAAGGCCGTGAAGTATGACCCTGAAAAGGCGAGGGTGCTTTTGAAAGAGGCAGGATGGCGGGATCTGGACGGCGATGGTGTCTTGGAAAAAAACGGCAGGCGGTTCTCATTTACTATTATTACCAACCAGGGCAATGGAGAGCGGAGGATGACGGCAGAGATTATACAACGCAGATTAAAGGAGGTCGGCATAGAGGTCAAGATAAAGATAATCGAGTGGAGTTCATTTGTGAGTGAGTTTATAGATAAGAGAAGGTTTGATGCCGTGCTGTTGGGATGGGGATTATCGCGGGACCCGGATATGTATGATATATGGTATTCCTCAAAGACCAAAGAAGGCGAGTTTAATTTCGTGGGTTATTCCAACCCCGAGGTGGACAGGCTTCTTTTAGAAGGCCGCCGCACTTTTGACCGGAAGGAACGGACAAGGATATATCATAAGATCCACAGGATATTGTATCACGATCAGCCCTATCTGTTTTTATATGTGCCCGACGCCCTGCCTATTATCCGTAAACGTTTTAAGGGTATCAAGGTTGCCCCGGCAGGCATCGGTTATAATTTTATCAAGTGGTATGTGCCGAAGGCCGAACAAAAATATATACGATAGCCTTATCTCAAGGTTGAAACTCGGGAATAAGTTGGCAGTAGATTGGTATAGATATGCAGTAAATAGGTAAATATATGACCAGGTATTTATTGCGCAGATTAATAGGAATTATCCCTCTTTTATTCGGTATAACTATTATTACCTTTGCGATTATCCATCTTGCCCCGGGTAAACCTACGGGCATTGAGGCACAGTTTAACCCGAAGGTGTCTCTGGAGGCGCGCGAAAGGATCGCACATCTATATGGCCTGGACAAACCTCTCTATACGCAGTACATAGACTGGGTTAAAAGGCTTTTGCGTTTTGATTTCGGCACCTCTTTTGTAGATTCAAGGCCGGTGATGGAAAAGATCGCGGAGCGTATCCCTATTACATTGGGTATAAATCTCGCTTCCATGATATTGATTTTACTTATAGGGGTATCCATAGGCGTGAGTTCAGCGGTCAGGGAAGGGAGTTTTTACGACAGGTCTATGACAGTATTCGTATTTGCGGGATTTGCTATGCCGACCTTCTGGCTGGCCCTTATTCTTATGGATATCGTGGGTGTAAGGTGGGGCATTTTGCCTGTATCAGGGATAAAATCCCTTGAGTTTGCGAGATTTGGTTTTTTTGAACAGGTAATTGACGTTGCCAGACATTTGGCCCTGCCTGTTTTTGTCTCGGCCTTCGGAGGGCTGGCCGGGATCTCACGTTATATGCGCAGCAATATGGTGCATGTCCTGAGGCAGGATTATATACGCACTGCCAGGGCAAAGGGATTGAAGGAGAGGGATGTTATCTATAAGCATGCATTGAAGAATGCGCTTTTGCCGGTGGTTACTATCCTGGGTCTGTCCGTTCCCGGGCTGATAGGCGGGAGCGTTATATTTGAGTCTATATTCAGTATCCCGGGCATGGGTCGGCTTTTTTATAACTCGGTGATGGCAAGGGATTATCCTGTTATAATGGGTGTCCTGGTTATTGGCGCGACGCTGACGCTTTTGGGCAATCTTCTTGCAGATATCTCATACGCAGCCGTCGATCCGAGGATAAAACTGGAGTGAGCATGAACAAGATGATGGCGTCAGGAGTACTAATCGTGGCATTCTTTGCAATAATAGCTGTCCTTGCCCCGTTTATTGCCCCTTATGACCCGGGCCAGATCGATATAGGAAATATCCTTACGGGCCCTTCAAAGGTTCACATCCTTGGAACAGACAGCCTGGGCAGGGATCTATTCAGCCGTATGGTCTACGGGGCACGCATCTCTTTATTGGTCGGACTGATAGCGGTCGCGATAGCGGGTATTATAGGTATAACGCTTGGTTCTCTGGCTGGATACTACGGCGGCTGGATGGATATCGTCATCATGAGGTTTGTTGATATCATGCTTTGCTTCCCGACATTTTTTCTTATACTCGCCGTGATTGCACTTCTGGAACCGAGCATCGTTAATATTATGGCAATAATCGGCTTTACGAGCTGGATGGGTGTGGCGAGGCTTATCCGGGCAGAGATATTGACTCTAAAAGAACGGGATTTTATATATGCTGAGCGGGCCATGGGCGCCGGCGATTTCAGGATTATTACCAGACACTTGATACCCAATGCAATGGCGCCGGTGCTGGTAAACCTGACGCTGGCCGTGGCAGCCGCTATTTTAATAGAGTCCAGTCTGAGTTTTCTGGGTATAGGTGTCCAGCCTCCAACACCCAGCTGGGGCAATATCTTGAGCGAGGGTAAATCTGTAATGGGCGCGGCCTGGTGGATGATGCTGTTTCCGGGTACGGCAATCTTTATAACCGTACTTGGATATAATCTGCTTGGCGAGGGCATCCGCGAAAAATTATTAAAATAATTAATGAAAAAGCCGAGGTCCGGCCTCGGCTTTTTTGGAGAAAATAGGGACAAATATGTCTTTGAAGATAAGCGGGCTGAGAGTTGCATATAGAGTAAATGGTGCTAGCATAGAGGTAGTGCGGGGTCTTGATCTGGAGATCAAAAAAGGCGAATGCGTGGCCCTGGTGGGTGAGTCAGGCTGCGGTAAGACCACAGTTGGGCTATCCCTTACAAGACTTATACCTGAAGGTAAGGGCAGGATTACGGCAGGCGCTGTTTTGTTCGAAGGCAAGGAGCTTCTGAGCCTGGACCGGGAAGGATTGAGGGCGATTAGGGGGAAGAAGATATCGTATGTATTTCAGGACCCATTCAGTT
>CAJVXD010000133.1 GCA_913009675.1 uncultured bacterium
TGAAGTATTAAACATTAAAAATAACGATTATGTTTTAGATCCTGCTTGTGGAACTGGCGGCTTTCTTGTATCTTCTTTTGACTACGTAAAAAGAAACTCTAATAAAAAGCAAATTGAAAAATTTAAAAATTATAATATTTTTGGAATAGACCAAGACGACGAGGTTGTTGCCCTTGCATTAGTGAATATGATTTTTAGGGGCGATGGAAAAAATAATATGGGAGAAGGGAATTGTTTTCAGAAAAATATAATAAAAACGCAGATAAAAGGTTTTGAGACAGGAAAGTATGTGCAGAAGAAAGGCAACAAAAACAAAAATCCTTTTATAACAAAAGTTTTAATGAATCCGCCATTTGCTCTCAAAAAAGACGTCCTATAATGTGTCAAGAGAAAAAATAGCAGATTGTCAAAGAGCAATTGATCTTTGAAAACTGGATAGATCATGGGGCCACAAAGACCCTTTCCGGTTTGTAGGATTCACCCGTTTTAAGCATGCTCAGCATGAGGTGAGCTAATTTTTTAGCCACAGCAATGAGGGCTTGTTTTGATGTTTTGCCCTGAGAGACTTTCTTGTGATAGAGCGCTCTCATCTCCGGGTTATGCTTAAGGGAGGCAACAGCAGCCATATAGAGAGCCCAGCGAAGATACCTTGGACCTCTTCTGGAGATTCTGTTAGCCCGACGGGTTTCTCCTGATTCATATATTTTGGGGAAGAAGCCGATATGCCCAATGAGTTTGGTTCCAGAGTCAAAGGCTTTACCCTCAAAGCCGACGGCAGAGAGCAGAGCGGCCAGGGTTTTCTTCCCAACTCCAGGAATAGATAAGAGATTGGCTCCGGGGAAGCTATCCACATCATCAGGAGAGGACGGGGAGAGAATCTCTTCCATCTGTTTTTCCAGCTGGGCGATGTGGTTGTTAAGCATCTGGATATTTTCCAGGAGCATCTTGATGGTCAGCCCTCTGGCTTCAGCGGCCCTCCCCGAATAGATGGAAGAGCGAGCCAGCTCAAGGAGATATTTGATCTCTTTGATATTGCAGTTATTGCCCTGGATGGAGCGAACGATTTTCTCTATCTGTTTTACTTTAGCAGAAGCCAAGTGACGAGCCGTGGGGAAGCGTTTGAAGATAGCCGTAGAGCCAATAGCAAAGGGATTTCCCAGAGCGGTTTTGGGATATTCAGGGAAGACTATCTCCAGGAGGGCATAGACCTGCCGCTGGTAGTTTTTGCGGTCTTTGACAAACTCATAGCGCGTTTTGGTAAGTTCCCTGAGAGTCTGGACCTGTTCCTCCGGGACATAGGAAGCGGCCGTATCACCTGAGCGCAGGAGTCCGGCAATAACCAAAGCATCGATATCGTCGGTTTTGGCCTTTTTCCTTAGAGCTTCACGAAACTTATTGGTTTGGTGAGGGTTAATGACAATCACCTTGTAGCCGGCCTCGCTGAGGAAGGAGTAGAGATTCTCCCAGAAGCTGCCGGTAGCTTCCAGACCGGCAAGGGTATTTTCAGGAGAAAGGTTAAGCTCCTTAAGACGTTTGAGGAGCTTCTGGAAGTCCTCCTGAGTATTCTGCAGGGAGAAAGGTTTAGTTACCTTTTCACCCTCGTTATCCAGAATAACGAAACGGTGGGTTTTCTTAGAGACATCAATGCCGAGGTAAAACATAGGGAGTAACCTCCTTTCTGTGGTTTGTTTACTTTCTCTTCCAGCGGGATGGGTAACTTCCTGCAAGCAATCTAACCACGTATAGCCTGGGAGATAAATGGTAACCGAAGTATCAACTTGGTCCCATATCGTCCTGAATAAATATTCCCAGTTAGACCGGCAGGAAGCAGCGATCTTTAGCCAATGGTGGCCTAATGCCCCATAAGGAGGTATAGCAAGCTGTCTTCCCGCTGAAGAAAAAGCTCAGTAACATTATTCAAAAGTCGAACTCATTTAGGATAACTATTAACTATCTTCCTTAGAGTATATCAACATATATGCTCTATGTGAAGATTATACCAGGAGGTATGGATCAATGGCAAAAGTAAAAGTATTAAATCTCAACCCCGAAGATCAAAAGGGACTGCAGCAATTAACAAAATCAGGGGTGATCAAAAGTCGCAAGCTCAATCGATGCCGGATATTATTATTGGCTGCCCAAGGTAAATCGAAAAGAGAGATAGCCGGGATTTTAAGCATGTCTACAACCACGGTAGTTAAAACCTGTAAACGCTATGTTGAAGGTGGTCTTGAAAACGCCCTTAACGAAAGACCCCGGCCAGGTGCCCCGAGCATATTTAGCGGTAAACAAAAAGCAAAAATCACTGCCTTAGCCTGTTCAAATGCACCTAAGGGAGCAGGACGTTGGAGCCTTCGCTTATTAGCCGATAAAGCTATAGAGCTTAAGCTTGTCGAAACAATCTCCTATGATACAGTTAGGCTGATATTAAAAAAAACGAACTTAAACCCCACTTGAAGAAACAGTGGTGTATTAGCGAAATCACGTCTGAGTTTATCTGGCGTATGGAAAAAGTTTTGGATGTTTATGAGCGACCCTATGACCCAAATAAACCCGTAATTTGTTTTGACGAACGACCCTGTCAATTAATCGGGGATATTTTAACACCGCTTCCTATGGAAGCAGGAAAAGTTAAACGTCAAGATTATCATTATGAACGAAACGGCGTCTGCTGTGTGTTCATGGCCGTTGAACCATTAGCGGGTCACCGGATAATTAAAATCACAGAACGAAAGACCAAGAAAGATTATGCTGAGTTTATGAAAGAAGTTGCTCAAGAGTATAGCCGGGCAGAGAAAATTATTCTGATTCAAGACAATTTAAATACGCATAATCCCTCTTCTTTTTATGAGATATTATGTGCCCCTGAGGCATTTGATTTAGCTCAACGATTCGAGATGGTCTATACACCCAAAAAAGCCAGTTGGCTAAATATGGCTGAGATTGAATTATCTGTTCTTTCCAAACAATGCCTTGACCGACGTATTGGGGATAAAGAAAAATTAGCTTCAGAAGTTATCCCCTGGGCACAAAGACGTAATCAACAGAAGGCAACTATTACCTGGAGTTTTTCAAAGAACAAGGCTCGAAACAAGCTGAAAAGACATTATGAATCAATACAGAAACTTATATGACAGTGCAGTAGTGCTCTGTTAAGTAAATTGATACGTATTTCCGTATTCTGTCATTCCCGCGAAAGCGGGAATCCATTCAGGGAGATACCGGTTTTCGCCGGCATGACAAAACGTATTGAAATTTACTTAACAATGCAGTAGGGCGCTTGCGCCCGCTTGTGCCCGAAGGGTATAAGGGTATAACTGATAACTCGCAACTTATAACTAATAATCGCGACCGGGGAGAGCTGATTTAATGCTTTTAAGAGCGGATAAGCTATTCAAATCATACCGGGAAAGAATGGTAGTGAATGGAGTCAGCTTTGAAGTAAATAAGGGCGAAATAGTTGGTCTTCTGGGACCCAATGGGGCCGGGAAGACAACCACTTTTTCCATGATGGTCGGTTTATTATATCCCGATAAAGGCAGAATCTATTTGGGGGAAGAAGACATGACCGGAGCGCCTATGTATCTGAGAGCCAGGAAGGGGATTGGATACTTGGCGCAGGAAGCTTCCATCTTTCGTAAGCTTACGGTAGAAGAAAACATCATGGCCATTCTGGAAACGCTGCCTTTAAGCAAGAAGGAACGCCGTATCGGAGTAGAGAGATTATTGAAGGAATTGGATATATCCCGTTTAGCCGGACAGAAAGCCTATACCCTTTCCGGGGGAGAAAGACGGAGAGTGGAGATTGCGCGGGCCCTGGTTACCTCTCCTGCCTTTATTCTCCTCGATGAACCTTTTACCGGAATTGATCCTATTGCCGTTTCCGATATTCAACAGATTATCTTCGGGCTCAAAGATCAAGGTTATGGAGTCCTGATTACCGATCACAATGTGCGGGAAACATTAAAAATAACCGACCGCGCCTATATTATCTATGAAGGGAAAATTCCCTTCTCCGGGACCTCATCCGAACTGGTTACCCACCGGGAAGCCCGCAAGCTCTACTTAGGGGAAGACTTTACTCTGTGAAAGGGTCCGAGGGTTCGAGGATTCCAGGGTATATTTTCTAACGTTTTTCACTCGACCACTTGACCTCTCTTTGCCGAAGTCCAGATCGGAAGAGCGTCGTGTAGGGAAAGAGTGTAGATCTCGTTGGCCGCCGTATCATTAAAAAAAAAAAAAAAAATCACACCCCCCCTCCCCCCCCCCTCTCCCCCTCTCTGCGCACATC
>CAJVXD010000134.1 GCA_913009675.1 uncultured bacterium
TTGTTTTTTTATTTTTTTTTTAAATTTATTTTTTTTTTTTTCAAGCAGAAGACGGCATACGAGATATATCAGTGTGACTGGAGTTCAGACGTGTGCTCTTCCGATCTTATCTATCAAGACGAGGATGTCCTGGATACGTGGTTTTCGTCGTGGTTGTGGCCTTTTTCTACCCTTGGCTGGCCAGAAAAAACAAGGGATTTGGAATGTTTTTATCCGACCTCCGTCCTTGTTACGGCCCCTGAAATACTCTTTTTCTGGGTGGCAAGGATGATAATGTCAGGCCTGAAATTTACGGGGAAGGTCCCATTCAGGCATGTCTATATACATGGCACTGTCAGGGACCTTACAGGTAAAAAGATGTCAAAATCCCTGGGGAATATTATAGATCCCCTTGAGATAATCGGCGAATTTGGGACAGATGCATTGCGGTATAGTATGATAGCAATAACCGCCACGGGCCAGGACGTTTTTTTATCAAAGGAAAAATTCGAGATTGGCAGAAATTTCGCGAATAAGATATGGAATGCATCAAGGTTTGTGCTGATGAATGCAGGCGTTGCCGGGAGCGGATCTCGACAGGTTTTCCGAGATTCGGACTCGGCGCTCAGCTTAGCTGACAAATGGATCCTGAGCCGGCTGAACAGGACTATAGAGGGAGTTACCGTGTCTCTGGATAAGTACAGGTTTAATGAAGCAGAGTCACTTATATACGAATTCTTCTGGCACGAGTTTTGCGACTGGTATCTGGAATTAGTCAAACCGGATATGATAGCAGAGGGCAGAGGGCAGAGGGCAGAGGAAGTGGGGAAGGTGCTTATGTATGTCCTGGAGGATTCACTCAAACTCCTGCATCCTTTCATGCCGTTTGTAACAGAGGCGGTGTGGCAGGATATAATGGAGCGAAGGAGTATAATGGTTGAAAACTGGCCCCTACCGGACAGGGGAGCGATAAAAGGGGATGCAGAGCATGAGATGAATATCGTTAGATCTATCATAGTAAGTATAAGGAATATACGTTCCAAGATGAATATACCTTATTCTGTAAGACTCACTGCCTATTTAAAACCTTTAAGAAAAGGTATATCTGCCGGATTGGATAAGGGTATCGATTATATCAAGAACCTTGCCCGTTTGGAGGGTTTGATAATAGACGGGAAGATGAAAAGGCCTCCCTCAAGTGCAACTGCTGTGCTTGAGGGGTTTAATGTGTTTGTGCCGCTCGAAGGGGTTATTGATATTGAGGCAGAGAAGGCAAGACTTTTAAAGAGAAAGGGAGTCTTAGAATCACAATTGAGGTTCAGCGAAAGAAAACTAAGAAATAGAAATTTTATTAAGAAGGCACCTAAAGGGATCGTTGCTCAGGAAAGAGAAAAGGCCTCAAGATTCAGGGAACAGAAAAAGTCCCTGACGGAGACGTTGAAGAGCTTGAGCTGAGAGGTCTATGATAAGATGTAAACCCCGATATCCGGCATCAAGGAATTAGGTCGAGGCGATGTTCGAGGTTAAACCTCGGACACCCGAGGTTCGATAGTAACAAGTTAGGAGACGGTGTGAAGTTAAAGAAAGGGCGAGTCCTGCCAATAATAATAAACGCTCTCAGGGAAGATGTAGGGAGCGGGGATATGACGAGCGCTTTAGTCTTCGAGAAGGATGTTGTTATAGGCGCTGATATTATTGCAAACGAAGCCTGCGTGCTGGCCGGCATTGATATTGCAAGATGGGTGTTTAGCGTCATGGATGAAAGGATAGGCTTCAGGGGATTTTCGGACGATGGCAATCCTGTCAAAAGAGGCAGAAAGATTGCCTCTGTCAAAGGGTATGCAAAGGCTATATTGGCAGGCGAAAGGACTGTTTTGAATTTTTTAGGGAAACTTTCAGGAGTGGCGACATTGACAGGTAGATTTATAGAAAAGGTGAAAGGGACAAGATCCGAGATATTTGATACGAGGAAGACAAGCCCCGGGATGAGGGAATTAGAGAAATATGCCGTAAGGATAGCAGGGGGCAGAAATCACAGGATGGGACTGTGGGACGGGATATTGATCAAGGATAACCATCTCGATGTTTCGTCAAGGATGCATAATGTCTCCAGGCTTCAGGCAATAAAAGATATTATAAAAAAGGCAAGGGCGGGAGGATATAAAGATATAGAACTAGAGGTTGACAATTTACGAGAATTTAGAGAGGCCCTGGGCTTGGACGGCGGCATAATAATGCTGGACAATATGAAGATAGGGGATATCAGAAAGGCGGTAAGATTAAGAGATGCGAAGGATAAGAAAAACGGGACAAAGATCCTTCTCGAGGTTTCGGGTGGGGTTGGTCTGAATAATGTTGCCATGATTGCAAAAACCGGAGTAGACAGGATATCTATAGGTTCTCTTACCCATTCGGCGCCAGCTGTTGACTTTTCACTAGAGATCTGTGTGTAGTTTACCTTACTCATCTTAATTTATTGTAAAAAGCAAGAGGTCGAGCCTTGAACTTTAGATTAGTTAGTCCATTCAAACCGCGAGGCGACCAGCCGCAGGCCATCAGGGCCCTTACCGAGGGGGTTAAGAAAGGCATTATGTCTCAGACGCTATTAGGGGTTACGGGCAGCGGCAAGACATTTACGATGGCCAATGTTATAGCCAATCTTCAAAGGCCGACACTCGTAATATCCCACAATAAAACCCTCGCCGCCCAGCTTTACACCGAATTCAGGGAATTTTTCCCTCACAATGCAGTGGAATATTTTGTGAGTTATTACGATTATTATCAACCCGAGGCGTATGTGCCTCAGACAGATACATATATAGAGAAGGACGCCTCTATAAACGACAATATAGACAGACTGAGGCTTTCGGCTACCAGTTCTCTCATGTCCAGGCGGGATGTGATTATAGTGGCAAGCGTTTCGTGTATATACGGCCTGGGCTCTCCCAGTGATTATAGGGAGCTCTTGTTATTCCTGGAAAAGGGCCAGTCACTCAAAAGAAGCGATCTTTTATCATCTCTTGTAAATATACATTATTCGAGAAATGATGTTGATTTTAAGAGAGGATGTTTCAGGGTAAGAGGCGATATAGTAGATATATTCCCCGCCTATAAGCAGACGGCCTTCAGGGCGTGTTTTTTTGGAGATACCCTTGAGGGCCTTTCAGAGATAGACCCTCTAACGGGAAAGGTGATAGAAGACCTTGAGGGAACGGCAGTCTATCCTGCGAAACATTTTGTTACGACAGAGGAGAGGATAGAAAAGGCCATTGTTTCTATAGGGGTTGAGCTGCGGGACAGGGTTAGAGAGCTTAAATCAGAGGGGAAGTTATTGGAGGCAGAGAGGCTTAATTCCAGAACGCGTTACGACATGGAGATGCTGAAGGAAACGGGATATTGTAACGGGATAGAAAATTATTCAAGACATCTGAGCTCAAGAGCGCCCGGCTCCAGGCCATATTGCCTTATCGATTATTTTCCTGAAGATTTTTTTACGATCATCGATGAATCCCATGCAACGCTGCCGCAGTTAAGGGGGATGTACAATGGAGACAGGGCCCGGAAGCAGACCCTTGTCAATTACGGGTTCAGGCTTCCTTCGGCGTTGGACAACAGGCCTTTGAATTTCGCTGAATTTAACGATCTTGTCCATGGGGCGATATTTCTCTCTGCTACCCCGTCGGATTATGAATTGGAAATATCGGGTCAGGTCGTAGAGCAGCTTATCAGGCCGACAGGTCTGATCGACCCGGAGATTATTTTAAAACCCAGCAAGGGGCAGATACAAGACCTTAGTGAAAAGATAAAGGAGAGGGCCTCCAGGGCTCAGAGGGTGCTGGTTACGACCCTGACAAAGAGGATGGCCGAAGACCTTACGGCATATTTAAGGGACTTGGGGCTTAGGGTTAGATACATGCATTCGGAAATAGATACCATCGGGCGTTACGAGATATTGCGCGATTTAAGGAATGCTAAATTTGATTGCCTCGTTGGTATAAATTTGCTGCGCGAGGGCCTGGATCTACCCGAGGTCTCGCTGGTTGCGATCCTTGACGCCGACAAGGAGGGTTTCCTCAGATCGCGCACCAGCCTGATTCAGATCATCGGCCGAGCTGCCCGCAATGTCGATGGGCAGGTCGTCATGTATAGATCGGAAGAGCACACGTCTGAACTCCAGTCACACTGATATATCTCGTATGCCGTCTTCTGCTTGAAAAAAAAAAAACAACACGAATAACACACACAT
>CAJVXD010000135.1 GCA_913009675.1 uncultured bacterium
AGATATATAAGTGTGAGTGGAGTTCAGTTGTGTGTTTTTTTTTTTTTTTTTTTCAAGCAGAAGACGGCATACGAGATATATCAGTGTGACTGGAGTTCAGACGTGTGCTCTTCCGATCTCCTATACCGGTATGAGTTACGTAACGGGTCATGCGCAGTTTGCTCAATACCTGGGTATCTATCATCTTGCCCAGGCAGGTGAACTCAGCGTGTTTTGCGCTGCTATCGCAGGCTCAGGGCTGGGGTTTTTGTGGTATAATACCTACCCTGCCTCAATATTCATGGGCGATACAGGTGCGCTTGCACTCGGAGGCGCCATAGGGACAGTCGCTGTTTTTATAAAAAAAGAGATAATCTTATTTCTGGTAGGCGGGATATTTGTAGCAGAGGCACTCTCGGTCTTGATCCAGATAATATCTTACCGTTTTACAGGAAAAAGGATATTCAGGATAGCACCGCTTCACCATCATTTTGAGATGTGCGGTTGGGCTGAGCCAAAGGTTACGGTGCGCTTCTGGATAATTGCAGTAATACTGGTACTTTTGAGCTTTGCTACGTTAAAGATGAGATAGAAATTAGGGACACATCTCATTTAATTGGGAAATTTAAAAGGGATTATGCGTAAGGTAGTTGTTGTTGGCCTCGGGCGGAGCGGCATAGCGGCTGCAAGGCTTATTGCAGAGCGAGGGGATAGGGTCTATATTACTGAATTAAAGGAAGACGATAGCATAGTTTCATCTGTAGAAACTTTGATTAAGGACAATGTAGCACTAAGGAATAATGTGGAGATAGGCTCCCACAGCGAAAGGTTTATAAAAGATGCTGATTTGATGATAGTCAGCCCTGGGGTCAGGAGAGATGCCTTGCCGGTCAGGTTGGCTGAGGAGAGGAACATACTCATACTAAGCGAATTAGAACTCGCGTATTCAATGTGTCATGCGCCTATTATTGCTGTTACCGGCACGAGCGGTAAGACAACGGTTACTACCTTGATAGGCAGGATGCTAAAAAAAGGGGGGCTGGATGCGGTTGTCTGCGGCAATATAGGCAATCCATTGAGCGGCGAGCTAAACAGGATAAAAAAGGATTCTATCGTGGTCCTTGAGGTCAGTTCGTTCCAGCTTGAGTGGATAAGGAATTTCAGGCCCGGCATTAGCATTATATTGAATATATCAGAAAATCACCTGGATAGACATAAAGACATGGAAGAATATGTTTCACTCAAGGGAAGGATATTTTCCAATCAGGACGAAAGAGATCTGCTTTTAGTGAACGGTAAAGATAAATTCTTGAGAAGGCTTTCTTCTAACATAAAACCCAGGGTGGAGTTCTTCGATGAATATAAGGATTTTAGTAATAGATACAAGATAGGGAATGAGGATTATCTAGCAGCTATGACGGCCGCTTCCCTGTATGACATAAGTGAAGATACCATGATGGATGTTATTTCACACTTTAAAGGCCTGGAGCACAGATTGGAGCATGTAACGACACTATGGGGAGTTGATTTTGTCAATGATTCAAAGGCCACTACTGTTTCAAGTGTAGCATGGGCCCTGAGGTCTCTGAACGGCAGGATTAGATTGATTATGGGAGGTAGATATAAAGGCGGAGACTTTAAGGAACTAAACTATCTTGTCCGGGAAAAGGTCGATTCTGTGATCGTCATAGGTGAGGCCAGTTCGATGATTAAGGAGGCCCTGGGATCCTTTGAAGAGGTTATTCAGGAGGATACTCTGGCAGGGGCAGTGCATAGTGCATTTAAGGATGCATGCAAGGGCGATAAGGTCTTGTTTTCTCCGGGCTGTTCCAGTTTTGATATGTTCAAAAACTATGAGGAGCGCGGCAGGGTTTTTAAGGATATCTGTTTGAGGCTCCCTTTGATATGAAAAGAGATGCACAAAGGCTTTTAGTAGTTACGACAGTTCTTGTATGCATAGGGATTGTGATGGTCTATTCCTCCTCCAGCTGTTATGCATATGAACAATTTTATGACAGCGCATTTTATTTAAAAAGACACTTGATGCATCTTGCAATCGCAGTGCTCTTGGCAGTGTTTACATTAAGGTTTGATTATAGAAAGCTGAGAGATCGTGCAGGGGTTTTACTCTTGTTTTCGATATTGAGCCTTGTTTTTGTGCTCCTGCCTGGTATTGGCCATGAGGCAGGAGGTGCGAGGAGGTGGTTTAGGCTTGGCGTCCTGGGGTTTCAACCGTCAGAGTTCGCAGGTCTTTTTTTGATAATATATCTGGCAGATATCCTGGATAGAAAGCAGGGTTGCATCAAGAATTTTTTTTACGGGTTTATACCGCCGCTTATAATATCAGGCCTTGTAGTTTTGCTGGTTCTCTTGCAGCCTGACCTGGGAAGTGCAGTTGCGATCCTGACAGTCTCGCTTATTATGATGTTTGTAGCAGGGGTGAAGAGACGGCATCTTCTCTCTCTTCTGTTTGTCTCTATACCGGCATTATTTGTCCTTATATTCAGGGTGCCCTACAGGATAAAGCGTATCGTAGGCTATCTTGCGCCATGGGGGGATGCGCAGGGTGCAGGGTTTCAGATAGTCCAGTCATTTTTGGCCCTGGGTTCGGGCGGTATCTTTGGCGTGGGCTTAGGGTGTTCGAGGCAGAAGTTATTCTATCTCCCGCAAGCGCATACAGATTTTATATTTTCTATAATAGGGGAGGAGCTTGGACTTATAGGCACTCTCGGTATAGTACTTTTATTCAGCGCCTTTGTATATCTGGGGATGAGTATTTCTATTAAGGCAAAGGATCTATTCGGCAAATTTTTGGCCATGGGGATTACCCTCAGCATTGCACTGAAGGCAATTATAAATATAGCGGTCTCAACAGGTGCGATACCTACGAAGGGATTACCTTTGCCCTTTATAAGTTATGGAGGTACAGCCCTCATCTTCAATATAGTGGCTGTTGCGCTTTTGCTCAATATCGCAAGTAAGTAAAGGGAGAGCAAGGGATAGCATATGAGGATATTGATTGCAGCAGGAGGGACAGGCGGACATCTTTTTCCGGCCATCAGGCTCTCAGAGGAACTCAAGGTGCGCTGTATGGCAAGGGTTTTATTTATAACCTCATGCCGCAAACAGGATGGAGATATTTTAAAGGGGAAGGATATAGCATTCCGGACACTTCCTGTAATACCTCTGCAGTCCAGGGACCCCTTTTCTATTTTAAATTTTTTAGTCCGGCTTGCGGCCGCTGCCATAAAATCCTTGTTTTTAGTTTTGGCATTCAGGCCCTCAGCAGTAATAGGTTTCGGCGGCTATCTATCCGGTCCGCCGTTATTATTATCGGCCTTATTGGGCATAAGAACAGTCATACATGAACAGAATGTCTATCCGGGAAAGGCCAATAGGATCCTTGCGAGGTTTGTTAATAAGATTGCCATAAGCTTTCCTGAAACAAGAGGGTATCTAAAGAGATTTGAATCAAAGATAGTTGTTTCCGGGAATCCCCTGCGTCACGGATTAAAGAGGTTTCAGAAAACAGGGTCCAGCTTTACGGTTCTCATTATGGGGGGCAGCCAAGGGGCCCATACATTAAATAGGCTTATGCCTGAAGCAATAGATTTAATCCCCGCGGATAAGAAAGGGACGCTGGATATAATTCATATAGCCGGGCATAGAGAAAGAAATAAGGTAGTAAGGTCTTATCAGGAGAGGGCCATCAAGAGCAGGGTATTTTCTTTTATAGAGGGGATAGACAGGTTTTATAATGAGAGCGATTTTGTTATTGCACGCGCCGGTGCTACCACCATATCGGAGCTTCTGTATCTTGCCAAGCCTTCTATATTGATACCCTATTCTCATGCAGGTGCTCATCAGCAGTTCAATGCCAGGGTCATGCAGGATACAGGGGGCGCTGTCTTATTGGAAGAAGAAAGGCTTCTTCCCGAAGATTTACGTGATATCATAATTAGATTTATGGATAGGGAACTCCTCGATTCTATGTCTAAAGGTATAAAGACTAGCACTAAAGATGCGTGCAATATCCTGATCGCGGCATTGCAATGAGGATAGGCAGGGTTTTCAGGTGGAGGTATGAATAAAACAGGGACCATTCATTTCATAGGCATAGGCGGCGCTGGTATGAGCGGGCTTGCAAAGGTATTTAATTCCAGCGGCTACGATGTCAGGGGTTCGGATATAAAAAAGACGAAGGTAACGGATAGGCTGGAGCTTTC
>CAJVXD010000136.1 GCA_913009675.1 uncultured bacterium
TTGTTATAGTTAGTTTGTGTGGTTATTGTTATGTCTTTTTTTTTTTTTTCAAGCAGAAGACGGCATACGAGATATATCAGTGTGACTGGAGTTCAGACGTGTGCTCTTCCGATCTCCTTTTAAGTATTTTATACTTATGCGCCGACCAGAACACGTCTTGTTTCTCTTGGTGGCACTTATCACAAAATATATGATTCTTTTGGGCTGGTGAAAACTTTTTGCCACAATCATGGCATTTTCTCATTTCATTACTATCATCTTTATACTTATATTGACCAAAATTCTTAAAAATATCTGTTCTTGTAACGCTTTTTTTGCCTAAATGAGCCAACTTTGCTTTAATTTCGGGTTTCAATAGGTCAAATTTGTATTGCACGAAACCTCCTTTGGTTTATAGCTTATTAAAAGAAAAATTTTTCGGGGGCATATTAAAGACTCTACCTCCCCAGGTAGTGTTCAAACGGGTAACTTTGTTGTAGTATTTCCTTCTCTTTTTTTCTTTTTCGGCGGTTTTGTGAAAATAAATGAAAATAATACTTGACAAGATTATAATCATCAGGTATACTTATTATAGGTAGAGAGGAGGTGATAAAAATATGAACCTGACAAACAATCCTTTGGCATAACCGTCAAGGATTTATAAATCAATATGAAGTGATACCTTGCCATAAGGGAAGGCGGAGAGAGGGGGAGAAATAGTGGGAATATATTTGAAGGATCAACTGTTAAGGCTTCCCAAAAGGAAAACTATGGAAAAATCTCTTGCTGACGATATAGAAATTGCGATTGATAATTCCAAATACGCTTCTATATCAAAAACAAGAATGAAAGCAATTTTTGAGCGAGTATTAAATAGAATTTCATCAAACAAGACACAATAAATAACCACCGCCTTACTTTGTGGCAAGATACCACTTCATATTGACTTACAAAGACACAATAGAGGGCATAAGGGCAGATTTGTGCCTTCTATTATGTTTTTGTAAAGCAGTTAACCGCCTGAAAAGGCAAGGAGGTTTAAAATGGATGTAATAAAAGTAAAGACATTCTCGAAATATAAACTGCTCAACCTTCATGACCTTCACCAAAAAATATACAACTATTTGATAGCTAAGGATATGATGTTTTGCTTCCTGGAAGATGGCACATTTATCTCAAGAGAAAATTGCTTGAAGTATAATATTAAAAAATAGCACAACCGCCTGAAAGAGCAGAATGGAGCCACTATGCTAAACAAACTACATTGTAAGCGTTGCGGGCATGAATGGATACAGAGAGTCGAGAGACCTGTTATATGCCCACGTTGTAAAAGTCCCTACTGGGATAGAGAGAAAAGAAATCAATCAGACCAATAGCCTTTGCCGATTTGCTTTTCTACCCTTCTCTTTCCTTCTTTCCGCAGGTTTGAGAAGGGTATCTCCCTAAAACTCCCTTCGCCTTTTTTATCAGAAGGCATTTGGTGTCTTATCCACTTCAATCCATATATCTTGGTTGGCTTATCTTGTAGATGAGGCAGGTCTTTAAATGCTTGATCTTTACTTCTGGCGTAGTCTTTGCATCGTGTTTCTTTTATTCTTTCTTCTTTTCGGCAGGTTTCGTAGTCTAAACAGCCCTTACATGTGAGATTTGATTCGATTGGCATGGCGGTCTCCTTTCGTTAAGAAAACCGCCTGTTCACAAGGTAGGTTATTCTATTTAGCCCAAAGTAGGCATTTCGTTCTTAATCTCTCCCTTTACTATCCTGCCATTGTGAATGGTAAGGACAAGGGAGATTTCACCGTATTTTAATAGGATTGCTCTCTCTTTTAATCTGTATATTATTTTTTCTTCTCTTTCTTCTTTTTCGGCCATTTTATAAAGTCATAGTTCGGGTCGTATATTCTCTTGTTTACTGGTCTTGGTCTTGAGCCTTTACCCATTTACAATCCCTCTCTATTTATTCCTGCTGGGACGGACAGGCCTGACATAGAAACCACAGTCCTTACTGTAGTCGCCCAGGTCGCCTTTGCCGAAGCCCACCACCCACGCGTCGACCAGCCAATGGGCAACTTGAGTGTTTGTCCAATACCTGTCATCGGTCTTAGTATCAGAGAAAATCGGGTTTATAGCAGGATTATAACGCTTATAATCTATCAATCTTGATAATTCTTCTATCTCAGGCAAACGACCACCTTTGCCAGAGCAAAACTTCTTAGCCTCTTCCCATGTCATCTTTTTGTCCGAGCTTGGCCCCCAATCAAGACCCAAAAGATTATCTTTTACCCATCCATCCGAAAGTTTAATAAATCTACTGACAGTATCCTTTTTCATAGTTTATCTCCTTCCTTTACCCATTTAATTGCCTTTCGCCAATTTTACAATCTTCGGCCATATTCTGCTTGCTGTCTTTGCTCTCACCTCTGTCTTAATTGTTTCATCATCTTTCTCGTATAATGTAAACGTATAGCCCTTATGGCCCGTTGGCTTAATTTTGGTCGTCTTTTCTAAAGTCCATCCATTTTTAAAAGTCGGTATCATTATTCACCTCCGTTCGTCAAATTCGACCCAAACCCCCAATATGGTTAAATTCCACATTCCATAAGCACCTCCGCCAGCTATTCCCAGTAGAGTAAACCCAAAAATTCTGATTAAAAGTTTATCGTAATAATCCTCATCATCTGTAATATAGAATCCCATTCTCATTTATTATCCTTTCTCTTTTAGATACTCCCACACTGCATTGAAGCAGTCGTCAAGCAAATCGGAGTCTAATGTCTTATGCTTATTTCTGTCTGGGCAATATCCCCTTGCCAACGCACCTCGCAAATTCTCCTCTGTTATCTTAGACAACCTTTCTGGCAGGTTATTATGGATTGCCTGGGCTACTTGCCTAAATTCTTCTGACATAATGGCGTTGCAATTCCCTACAAATGCATCCAATGTTTGCTTTATCTCCTCAACTGTTAAAGCTTTCATAATCATTCTCCTTTCTCGTGGTCGCATTTAGGAGTATATCTTTGACCACACTTTTTACATATCTTTGTCCCACAACAGCAATAAGGTTCATCACCTACCTGAAATCCACCTTCAGGAACATTTCCTACATATGTATAAGGTCTGCCACACTTGGAACAACCTATTTCACCTAATCTTAAATTATTCATTTTTATTCTCCTTTTTCTGCTTTGGAGATTGCTTCAATTACTGCTTTTACTGTTCGTCTATCATATTCTTTCCCTTCTTCGTTTAATTTAGAGTAATCTCCTTTTGTCCAGTATTCTGTCCCCTTATGTTCAAGATGATATTTACAATATGCTTTGTGAACAGACTCGCATATTTTCTCTATCTCTTCAACTGTTAAAGCCTTCATAATCATTCTCCTTTCTCTGCGTTGGAGATTGCTTGTTCAAGAGAATTATAAACCATGTGACCAATAGTTCCTTTTTCATATTGATCAAACTGTAACAGTCTCATTCTTTTCAATGCCTCTAACAACTCCGCCTTATCCTTTGCCATTATCTCTTTTATTTCTTTTTCGGCTCTTTCTATTTCTCTTGCTATTGTCGTGTCAAGGGTTCCCTGACCCCTATTATAACAATTATTTCCTAATCTCCCCAAAACATTCAACAAGTCCATCATAGTCTCATCCTGTGTCATGGTTATATCTCCTCCTTTATCATGTTAGGATAGCAAGAAGCGGGTTAGCCTTGGCAACTACCGCATTTTTGAAGGCTATTTTGTTTAACTTGCTATCCATGTTTACTCCTTTAGCATATTGGGGAGTTCTTTGATAAGGGCTGAAACCAATAGCTTGCACTCTGACCAATTGCTACACTTTCTAAGAGAGCAATCTTCTTTGTCGGGTTTACATCCTTTTGTCTTTGCGAAAATGCCCCACAAGGAGTTCTCATCCCACTCAATCTTGCTCAAAATATCTTTAAGGGAGATTTTGTTATCTTCTTCTCTGGCGGTGTTGTAGCCATCAACAACGTTATCTATTGCCAGCTTATCATAGTGTCCTGGGGATTTTTTAACTGGTATAATTTCCCCTGGCCTGAATCCTTTTTTCTCCCCTAGTACCCCTAAATCTCCGAGTGTTTTCATGGGTTTACCTCGCCTTCTTTTTCTTTGATATAAAATTCTCTATCATTAAAGCAATATAGTTTACTTCTTCATCATAATTCTCGTATCTTCCATTTAACCAT
>CAJVXD010000137.1 GCA_913009675.1 uncultured bacterium
CGCCCGTTCGCGGAAAAGATGCCCCAAGGCCGTTTGGCCCGGGTGCTGCAAAGACTTAAAGGCGTAACGTGACTATTCAAATAGTACAAAAAAATTTTATATGAATGTTTTATTGAGTATATTATTAGGGGTATTCGCCGGTATATTAAGCGGTTTTTTTGGAATAGGCGGTGCGGTTATAGTCGTGCCTGCCCTGGTGTACCTTTTTAAATTTCCACAGCATTATGCGCAGGGCACTGCGCTTGTTGCACTTTTGCTTCCTGTCGGGATACTGGCAGTTATGAAATATTATCAGACAGGGGGTCTGAATATAAAGGTAGGTCTATTGATAAGCCTTGGGTTTGTCGGCGGGGGCTTTATAGGGGCCTGCATGGCGAATCTATTGCCGCAGTTAATGCTCAAGCGGCTTTTTGGACTTTTACTTTTATGTATTTCTATATATATGCTCATGGGGAAATAAGGTATGATAAAGCCGAATCCATTTACGCCGCAATCAGGATGGGAGCCTCGTGTGTTCGGCGGCAGAGAGAAGGAGAGTTCTGTTTTTGAGCGCAGCCTGGAAGATGCCCTTGCTCTCAGGCCCAATCATCTGCTGCTGCTCGGCGAATGGGGTATAGGCAAGACCTCTCTTTTAAAGCAGTTTAAAAGGATAACGCAGGAAAGAGGGCTACCCGCATGTTTTTGCTCTATATCGAGATTTAGCGGAAAAGACAGGCCCCTGGATGCCCTTCATCTTATCGCTGAAGAGGTAGTTATGGGACTTCCGGGGCTTAAGGCGAGTCCGGCAAAACTCTTGGATAGTTTTTCAAGGAAAAAATCCCTTGTCCATGCACAGACACAGTTTACAACCTTCCTGCTTGAGTTATGGCAGGCCCAGGATGCAAAGCTGGTAGTTATATTGCTGGATGATCTGCAGAATCTTTCATCTGTGTC
This sequence comes from uncultured bacterium, assembly GCA_913009675.1. Lineage (GTDB taxonomy): Bacteria > Omnitrophota > Gorgyraeia > Gorgyraeales > Gorgyraeaceae > CAJVXD01. Next base: position 934 of record CAJVXD010000137.1, read on the forward strand.
GAATACAATAGATATACTGCGGGCTGTTCTCAGCAAGGAAGATATTATTAAAAAAACGAGGTTTTTATTTATCCTTTCCTCAACGCCTAATGACTGGTCAGTCTTTATAGACAAACATGACCCTGTAGGGAGGTTTTTCAGGAGCCGCCTAAACGTGGGAAATTTAGATAAAACGGATGTCGTGACTACTGTAGATAGGACATTGGAGGATACCGGCGTAACATTCGATAATGATATAAAAGAGAGGATATTTGACCATACGAACGGCCATCCTTACGAGGTGCAGTTGTTAGCCAGTCATCTTTACAATGGCCAGATAGGGGGAAGGGTAGATAACGATAGCTGGGATAATGCACTTAATAATACCCTGAAAGAGTTAGGCAAGGATTATTTCAATACGCTGCTTTCAAAGGCTAGCGACAGAGAAATGGATTTGTTGAGAATACTGGCCGAAGAAAAGCGGCCTCTCTCTATAAAGGATTTGAGGACAATGATGATAGTAGGACGTTATGCCAAAAAATTTCCCATCGCAAACATAAAAAATTTTCTTTACAGATTGGAAGAAAAAGGTATTATAGATAGAAATAAGAACGGCTATTTTGATATACCCGACAGGATGTTCAGAGAGTTCGTATCTAGAAGAAATTAAACCCCGGACCAAATTTTATATTTTATTTAGAAAGGAGAATTGGTCATGAAGGCTAAAGTGAATGCAGAATTGTGTGTTGGTTGTGGGTTGTGTGTAAGCACATGTCCGGATATTTTTGAGATGAAGGACGATAAGGCAGTTACAAAGACAGATGTAGTTCCAGCCCAAGCCGAAGAGACCTGCAAGCAGGCCAAGGATGATTGCCCTGTAGAGGCAATCATCATAGAATAAATAGTTATACGGAATTTCAATCATTAAGACAGACCATAGTCTCTCAACTTTACATCTAAAGTCTGGCTTTAAGTGTAAAGTTATTGTTGCGGGGGTGGATATAATTATCTCTGAGATTGTCGAGCGAAGTGAGGCATAATTATACGTGAATTCCCAAAGGGGCTGATTCAGCTTTTCTTAGACAATATCTTCCTGAAGCAAAATATAGCCAGCGATATAATACCTGTCCAGGATATCACGAGTATTAACCAACCCATCGTATTCATAGTCCGCTCTTTTAGGATGATTAGACAGATGAGTCCTCATCTGTCTAATCATAGATTAGTTTTTATAGTATGTCTTCTTTGTGCCCTCTTTCTCCACGCAACCCTTACCATAATTGCCAGCGTGAGGACCATTGCCAGAAGCATGAGTCTTACGCCCAGTACATACGGTTTATCGGCCTGAGGAACGTCCTTCATTAATATCGTAGGTATACCTTGTTGAAAAAACCAGAACCCCAGGATAGAGAGCAGAAATAACGGCGTTACGTATTTGATTATAAATTTATAGATCTTAGGGATTTTAAGATCTGCGCCCCGGTGGATCTCTCCCCAGGCCTTTTCTATCCCGAATATCCACCCGAAAAGAATAGTTTCTATCGTAGCAAAAAAGACAAGGCAGAATGTCCCGCCCCAAAAGTCAAGCTCCTTTACTGCACCGTGTTTCATAAGGAATATAGCCGGTTGACACAGTATGAATGATACTATCCCGAATATCACGACCGCTTTTTTCTTTGAGATGTTGAATTCGTCTTCCAGGAAGGCAATGCTGGGCTGGGCAAGGGAGATACTGGAGGTAATACCTGCCAGAAAGAGTAATAAAAACCACAGGCAGCCAAAGAAAGCACTCAGTGCAATCTTCTGAAATATAAGCGGCATTGTTACGAATCCCAGATTGAATGCGCCGCTGGCTGCTATATGCCCTATCTGGTTAGGGCCAAAGAATACATAGGCAGCCGGGATTACTATCGAGGAGCCGATTATAATCTCTGCAAATTCGTTTGTGCTGGCGGCTGTCAATCCTGAAAGGGCGACGTCATCAGTTTTTTTAAGATAACTTGAATAGGTTAGGATTACGCCTATCCCCACGCTGAGTGTAAAAAATATCTGTCCTGCCGCCGCAAGCCAAACCCTGGCGTTTTTTAATGCGCCAAAGTCAGGGTTCCATAAAAAACCAAGGCCGTTTATTATATTCCAGGAGGGCCTTGATGGGTCAGGGGCTCCGAGGGTCAAAACCCTTACGGCTATGATTATGCCAAATATAAAAAGCATTGGCATCGCAATCTTACATAGCCTTTCAATACCACCGGATATCCCTTTATAGATAACCCAGATATTGACCGCAAAGGTTATAATGAAAAATAGATAGGCATAGTGCATGCTTGAAAAATACTGGTTTTTTTCAATCCCCTGGAAACCCCTGAGTAGCGAAATCATACTTCCCTGGTCTGTGATAGTCCCGTATTTACCAACAGCTGAAAAGACAGCATAGGCAAGGGTCCATGAGGCTATGTAGTTATAATAGATGAAGATGACAAGCGGGCCGAATATACCTATAACCCCGAAGTATTTGATGAATCTATTTTTTTCCCACATGGTGTGGAATATACCCGGGGCTGTGCCGTGTCCAAAACCTCCTCCGAACCTTCCGATCGTCCATTCTATCCACATAAGTGGTATACCCAGGAGGAGAAGGGAAATAAAATACGGTATCATGAATGCCCCGCCGCCATTTTGAGCGGCCTGCACGGGAAAACGCAAGAAGTTTCCTAGTCCAACCGCACTTCCAGCGACAGCCATTATAACGCCCAGTCTTGATTTCCATGCGTCACGTTTTTTTTGCATATACAAAGATTATACTTGGAGGGCACTTGTGTGTCAAGGCGGAGGCCCCTCGAGACTCTTCGGCCTTGACAGATCTGAGACTTGACTTATAGTATAGATGGGCTAAAATATAAAATAAAGAATCAGATTATGACTAATTGCGATAGGTTCTACAAAGAGCTTAATAGTGAGCAGAGAGAGGCGGTGGATACCTTAGAAGGGCCGGTCTTGGTCCTGGCTGGTCCGGGTACCGGGAAGACACAGCTTCTTTCTGTCAGGGCAGCGAATATTATACAAAAGAAAGATGTCCTGGCCGAGAATATCCTCATACTCACCTACACAAACGCAGCAGCAAAGACAATGAAGGAACGACTTGCAAGGATTATAGGCTTTAAGGGTTATGATGTGCAGGTCGGGACATTCCACAGTTTTGCAAACTCCATAATACTTGATTCAGAAGAGGCAGCAAATTATATCTAGGATAGGATCAGATCGGAA
>CAJVXD010000138.1 GCA_913009675.1 uncultured bacterium
CCGACCACCGAGACCTACACCCTTTCCCTACACGACGCTCTTCCGATCTGCAAGAACAAGACCGGATAATACGAAAAAGATAAAGATAGATGAGAAAAATATTTTTTTCATCATGACCTCTCGAGCTCTGCAATAATCTCGGCTGCCTCTTCAAGTGTTTTATGCATATCTTCCTTGGTAAATCTCCCTGAGGCAAACCTTGCCATGTCGCAGGTATCAAATAGTGCCCTGAGTTTTTCTATATTCTGATTAGAATAACCTTTCTCCTGCAAGGCCTTTTCTAAAACATCCTTTGTAATCGACGGGTGGGGGACATTTAATCTATCAGCTATATATTCAATAACCGCTCTATAGATCTCGGCGTAGAATCCCTTTACGTTTTGTTTCTGCATAATATCCTTGGCCTCTTTAAGCCTTTTGGAAGCGAGACCACGTGCACGACGGGCCCGCGCATACCCTATATCGGTCTTCAGCCTTTTTCTATGAAGCTCATATATATAAAGGAAAATCAGGCACAATAAAGGCAGAATATTCAATGCAAGGAATATCTTATTCTTATATAAAAATGAATGTCTGGATTTTAAGTGAGGAGGAAATATCTTTATATAACATATATCTTTTTTTAATAGCTTCACCTCCTCCTTGGTAAGCCCCGGCAATGAAATCCCGGTTGGAACAGCCGGTTGTTCTTTTGATTTGGTGACATCTATGGTTATAGGGCCTATCTTTTTCTTCACGTATTTTTTCGCTATTGGATCGAAATACGAATATCTTATCGGGCCTATAGAAATGGTACCGGCCTTTTGAGGTATAACAACCTTTTCGAATACCTTTTCACCCTGAACAACATAGTCTGATTTGGAGATATTTTCAGAGCTTCCCGAATCGTAAAGTTTTACATTGTCGGGTTTAGGAAACATGGGCGAGGATATTGTCTTTATATTCCCCTTGCCCTTAATCTTTATCTTCAGGCTTACAGGCTGATTCTCTTCAACCGTATATTTGTCTACCTTTGCGCTAATATCGAAACTACCTACATCGCCTTTAAAATCTACAGGTTTATTCTCTTCAGGTAACGGCAGGATTTCAACCTTTATGGGGTCTGTCGTTAGTATTATAGGCTTCCCTCTTTTAAACATACTAAAGGGGTCATTATCAAAGATATCGAATGGACTCCTCGAGGAAAACCTTTGCAGGTCTTCTACGCTCGCCTTGAGTCTTGCGGGGCCTATTGTGAATTCGCCGGGGCTGGTAGCGAATAAGGCTGTCTTGATCTCGGTTACAAGGTATCTTTTCCCATTTATTACCTTGTAATATTTCTTCTGAGGGGGCATATCCTCTTTCCAGAAACCTGTGGTTGAGGCCGGGGTGTAGACAGGGTTTTCAAATAAGTTAACCGACTGATAAAAGGCAAAGGTAAGTGTTATCTGTTCATTCACATATGCCCTTAGTTTATCTACATATGTTTCTATAAAAAGCTCTTTGCCTGGCCGTTGCCGGGGCTCGTGTTGATATCTTCCTGTAGGAGCTTGTGGATAGGTAGACGGCGCTTGCGGCTGTGGAGGCCGCGGCTGTCTAGCGGTCCGCGGTATAACCTTTATGTTTATGGGCCCGGCTGAGTATGTCTTACCATTATAATCTATGGTGAATGGGCCTAGCGTATAATCACCTTCGGCATTGGGTACAAGTACATAGGTAAAGGAAACAGAACTTGTAACCTGGCCGTTTATTATAGAGATATTCTGAGAACGGCCGGAAGAATAAGCAGTAAATCCATCCAATCTTGGAATATGGGGCTCCGGGATATTAGATACATTGCCGGTTACTGTTATAGTAAGGGCCAACTGACCATCCAGAGATATCTCCTGTTTATCTACATCTGCAGAGATGGATATATCCTCTGCATAAGAGATCGTTGTTGTAAATATAAATAAAAGAATTAATATAATTTTTTTCATAGATACAGATCCCGGCATCCATTCTTGGCAGGTAGAGTACAGGAGAACCTTCGAACAGGGCTTATACATCACCAGTCCTTTTCCACTCTATACCTACCCTTGGCGGGCTGGGTCCTTAATTGTTTCTGCAGGTCTCTTTCATCGTTCTTCAAGGCGTCAAGAAGCCTCAAGGCATCCTCTTTCGACATCTCCCCCTTTTTGGTTTTTTCCTGTTCGCCTTGTTTCTTGGGGGCTTTCTTTTTCTCTGATGCCTGGGCCTTTTCCGATTTTTTTTGCCGGGCCTGGGCATTCTGCTTCTGGCCCTTGGCCTGGGTTTTCTCTTTTTTCTGCTGCGTCTGAGACTGCTGGGCCTTCTGTTTTTTAAGGTTTTCTTTTATCTTCTTTCTTACGAATTCTATATTGTACTTTGCGTCCTTATCGTCGGGATTTACATCAAGGGCCTTTTTATAATAGCCGATGGCCTCCGGGAGTTTTCCCATCCTGTAAGAGGTATTTCCCATATTATAATACGTTTTTGCCTGGATGGCAGCATCTTTCGAATCCAAGGCCTTTTCGTATTCGTTAAGTGCATCCTTATATTTCTTCTGCAGATGCAATACATCCCCTATATTGTAATGCAGTTCATTTTTATCGGGGCTATCTATCTGCGCATCGCGCCATTTTGACAGCGCCTCATCAATCTTGCCCTCGCTATATAACCTTATGGCTTCTTTATTCTTTTTCACGGACGGACTAGACCATATCCAGCCTATAGTAGAAATATAAAATAACGACAACAAGATTATCCATGCTAATTTAGGTATCATCTTTTCTTCCGGTCCCCCAAAACAAACTCTATAGATAATAATATCAAGACAATGCCCAGGAAATATTGGAACCTATCTTCATACTGCGTAAAAAGCCTGTTTGAAAGCTCCTTTTTCTCCATTTTATTTATTGCGTCATATATCTTGTCTAATTCAAATTCGCCTGGCGTGGCATGATAATACTTCCCGTCCGTAACAAGGGCTATCTTCTGCAGCGTGAGCTGGTCGAGCCTTGACATCACTACGTTGCCATCCTTATCCTTCTTGTGCCCTATAATATTCCCCTTCTTATCCACTATAGGTATAGGCTCTCCGTTTTTCGTCCCTATGCCTATAGTATAGATTATCACACCTTGTTTTCTTGCCTCACGGGCAGCCTCTACCGGTTTTGTTTCGTGATCCTCTCCATCCGTCAAAAGGATCAAGACCTTGTATCTCCTCTCTTTTTTAATAAATGAACCTGTCGCAGTCCGTATAGCATCCCCTATGGCCGTGCCAGGTTTAGGCATCATCCCTACCTTTATTATACTCAGAAACATCTTTGCCGCATCATAATCAAGGGTGAGCGGGCACTGGACAAAACTATCTCCTGCAAATGTCATGATGCCAACCCTGTCCCCCTTTAATTTATCTATAAGTGAAGCTATCTCGAGCTTTGCCTTTTCTAAACGGTCCGGCTTTATATCCTGTGTCAGCATGCTTAAGGATGTATCTATGGCTATCATGACATCCACGCCCCTCCGTTTGGTCATGGTCAGTTTTGTTCCTATCTGGGGCCTTGCAAGGCTTAAGATTAAAAAGGCAAAGGCCAGAACCACTAAAACCCTTCTCCATCTCTCCTTAGTTAAACTCTTGGAAGGAAAAAGTCTTTCCAGTATAGCCCTCTCTCCAAAGATATCGAGGGCCTTTTGCTTCTTGACCGATACAAATATGAAAAATATTATCAATGCTGGTATCAGTAAGAGAAGATTCAAATATACAGGAGAACCCCAGTGCATAATAAGTCTCTTTTCAAAAAAGCCGAGGCCCGGCCTCGGCTTTTTTCATCAAGGTATCTTTCGAAATACTATATTTGATAAAACTATCTCCAATAACAATATTATAAACCCTGGCAATAAAAACCAACTTACAAGTTCGCTATAGTTCGAATATTCCTTTGTTTCTATCTTAGTCTTCTCGAGTTTACCGATTGTCTCATAGATCTCTTTTAGGCCTTTTTCGTCCTTTGCCCTGAAATACATGCCGCCTGTCTCATCGGCAATCTTCGTAAGTAACTGCTCGTCTATCTCCGAGATCGGAAGAGCGTCGTGTAGGGAAAGAGTGTAGATCTCGGTGGTCGCCGTATCATTAAAAAAAAAACAAAAACACGTACTAATGTAACGCATATATCGATA
>CAJVXD010000139.1 GCA_913009675.1 uncultured bacterium
AGAGAGCGATGACTCACGTGAGAGCAGTGAACACACGCAGACGAGCCGAGAGCGGGAGACGATGACATAACACTACAGCAGAGTGGCGAGCGTCCGGAAAAAGAGGGTCAGAGAAAGAAACTGGTTTTTCTTTTTTTTTTTTTAATGATACGGCGACCACCGAGATCTACACTCTTTCCCTACACGACGCTCTTCCGATCTCGCCCTTCGCAATCGCTCCAATCGTCCGATCTTGGTGGACGGCGAGGACGTGATGCCCAAGGTCAACGCGGTACTGGAACACATGCGCCGTTTCACCGAGAGATCGGAAGAGCACACGTCTGAACTCCAGTCACACTGATATATCTCGTATGCCGTCTTCTGCTTGAAAAAAAAAAAAAATAATTGTTCCCTTGCTCCCTTGCTCTCCATCACCTCTCTCCCGCTCTTCTTTCTCTCTGTCTTTAATCCCGATAGCCTGCCGAGGGTACCTCCTGATTTGCTCAAGGCAACAACGGTCATATTGTCATCGGTTAGATATTTTCTAGCCACGGCCCGTATCTCTTTAAGCGTTACGGTCCTTATCCGGTCTGTGTAGGTCTTAAAAAACCCCGGATTGCCTGTTAACAATTCTCCCATGGCAAGGTCATCGGCCCTGGATTCAATCGTCTCCTTCTGGTAGATATAAGACGCTATAAAATTATTTTTCCCTTTGGTCAAATCCGCTTCACTCACGCCGTTTTCCTTCACAGAATCGAGCTCTTTTAATATCCCGTCCAGCGCCTCCTGTACGCCCCCCTCCTTCAACACGCTCGAGATAATAAAAAGACCCGGGTCCCTGGGGGTATAATTATAACAGCCTATTGAACTCACCAGCTGTCTTTTAAGCCGTATCTCTTGATTTAATATGGAGCTTTCCCCCTGGCCCAATATAAAGGAGAGGAGGTCCAGGGCGTAGAGATCACTATTTAAGAGAGAGGTGGAATGAAAGGCGATATTTAGATAGGCACCTTCTACCGCCATCTTTTTCCCTATGTATCTTTCTCCTCTCTGAGGGGGTTCTACGGGTAAGACAGATGCGGTATTACGCCCCCTCCTTATCCCGCCGAAAACCTTTTCTACCTCCTTAAAGACCGTATCTTTATCTATGTCGCCCACGATTGCTATAATCAGTTTCTGAGGCGTGTAGTTTAGATTAAAAAATCTTACCAGATCGTCCCTCGTCAGGGTTTCGAAATTCTCCTTATATCCTATCACGGGTATGCGGTAGGTGTGTCTTATATAGGCATTGGAAAAGGTCAGGTTAGAGATCTTCTTCTCCGGGTTGTCCTCGCCGAGGTCCATCTCCCTCTCTATTACCTGTTTCTCCTTTTTCAACTCCTTTTTGTCGAATGTGGGATTGGTAAGCATCTCTTTTAATATATCGAGGGCGATCTCTCTGTGTTCTTTTAAGATAGTTATCCGGAACCCCGTGTAGTCATACGAAGTAAAGCCGTCTATCATGCCGCCATATTTATGTAATATATTCTCTATGGCCCCTACGGGATATTTTGCGGTCCCTTTAAAGAGCATGTGCTCTGCCAGATGACTGATCCCGCAGCCCAGATACTGCCCTTCTGCGGCAGATCCTGTTGCCATAAAAGCAGAAAAGACCACGATAGGATTCCTGTGGTCTTCTCTGATTATAACCCTTAGGCCGTTATCAAGGGTCCTTACGGCGTTAGAAAGACTGACTTCCCCTGTAACGTTTATGTCCTGGGCATTTAATGGTCTGCCTGAAAGGCCGGCAAAAATAAAAAATGCCAAGACGTAAATTAAGGCTGACCTTGTTATCTTGGGCACTTGATTTATCTGGACTTGGATTTAGAAGTCCTTAGTTTTTTTCTTTTTTTCTCGCTCGGTTTCTGGTAGTGCTTGCGTGCCTTTAACTGTTTCAAAATGCCCTCCCGCTCTATCTTCTTCTTAAAACGCCTGAGGGCCCTTTCCAATGGCTCGCCTGGTGCAACGTCTATTCTCGACATGTAAACTTCACTCCTTTACTTGTTCGATTTTAATAACCACCTGCATTCTATATAAAAAAACATATATTGTCAAGGAATATTGCAGGGCTTGACCGTGAATACATGCGGCCTTGAAGTGAGCGGATTCTTCTTTACGATAACAGGGGTCTTGTATACCTCTTCTATCAGGCCGTAACTCAAGACCTCATCCGGCGTGCCCTGGCTCCTTATCCTGCCTTCCTTCAATAAAAGCAACTCATCGCAATATTCGGATGCGAGGTTCAGGTCATGCAGTATCGTCACTACCGTCAAACCCGATCCCTTGTTTAACCTCCTCAACAACGAGAATACCTCCACCTGATGGCTTATATCGAGGTGTGTTGTCGGTTCATCCATAAATAAGATCTGCGGTTTCTGCGCCAGGGCCCTTGCAATAATGACGCGTTGGGCCTCTCCCGCACTCAGTTCATCTATAAATCTACCCCTTAAGCGCAGCGCATCCACAGCGTCCAATGCCTCGGATGCAATCCTCAGGTCTTCCTTTGATCCGAAACTAAATCTGTTCACATAGGGGATGCGCCCCATAAGTACGATATCGATGACCTTAAAAGGGAAGATAAATAGTGCATCTTGAGAGACCACCCCAACTATTCTCGCTATCTGTCTTAGGGTCATTTCTTCTATTTTTTTATTACCCAGGCGTACCTCTCCCTTAAAAGGTCTGATAACCCTTGTAGCTGTCCGCAGGAGCGTTGATTTACCCGAACCGTTTGGCCCTATCACACCAAGAAAACCACCTCTTTTAATGCTAAAGGTGATGTCCATGAGGGCCTCTTTCTTACCGTAACCGCTTGAGACATTTAAGAAATCCAACATCACTTAAAATATACCTTTCTGGTTCTTCTCAAAATATAGACAAAAAACGGCACACCTATAAAGGCGGTAACGACCCCTATGGGGACCTCGCGCGGGGCCATCACGGTCCTGGAAAAGGCATCGCACAAGAGAAGAAAAATTGAACCTGTCAGGACAGAAGAGATTACGAGTATCCTATGGTCCGGACCGACCAATCTCCTCGTTAGATGCGGCATCATAAGGCCTACGAAGCCTATTATACCGCACATTGAAACCACAATACTGGTTACCAGCGCTGAAACCAATAAGAATATCCTTTTTACCTTCTCTATATCTACGCCGAGATGCATGGCCTCCTCTTCTCCCATAGAGATGGCATTTAACTCTCTTGAGAAAATAGTCGTTATCAAAAACCCTGCCAGCACCACAAGACCCACCATGATCACATGGCTGAGTTTATAGACCTGCAGGTTCCCGAGGAGCCACCAGATTATAGAATGTATCCTTGCACTGGATGAACCTGAGATAAAAAACATCAAGAGACTGGAGAATAAGGCGTTCACGAGTATCCCGGATATAATCATATTTTCGGGAGAGATCCTGTTGTCCACCCTGGCCAGCGCGCATACAATCAATATCGTAATGACCCCTCCCGTAAATGCCAGGGCATTTGCAGCAATCCCCCCTGAAAAAAACAAAAGCCCGATTACCGCACCCAGGCCTGAACCAGAAGAGACGCCCAGGATATAGGGTTCGGCCAGGGGGTTTCTTAACACAGCCTGCAGTATTAAACCCGAAAGGCTGAGTCCTGCGCCGGCTAAGATAGCAAGTATTATCCTTAAAGATCTCAGTTTTAAAATATCCAGGTATCTATCCGAAAGAACACTATAGAAAGGTATCTTAACGGGTCCGATAAAGAAGCTGACGAGGACAAGGATAAAAAGTAACAAGCTCAAGATTAGAATAAAACCTGCAGGTTTAATCCTTTTCATAAAAGATCCTGTTCAGCTCCTCAATGCCCTCAATAACCCTGGGCCCCGGCCTTAAAAGTATATCGGGGTTAAAATCTTTATAGACCCTCCGATGTTTTACGGCGTCTATCGATTGCGGCAGATTCGAACTATCTGAAAACCCGGCTATTATAATTATATCCGGGTCCCTAGATCGGAAGAGCACACGTCTGAACTCCAGTCACACTGATATATCTCGTATGCCGTCTTCTGCTTGAAAAAAAAAAAGAAAAGAAAAATAAGAAAAAAAAAAAAAAGAAAACGTATCTTGTTACTGTTCAATCTTAATTCTCAAATAAATAACTACTACATTA
>CAJVXD010000140.1 GCA_913009675.1 uncultured bacterium
GAAAGATGGGAATATCTTTCCAGGAGTGTAGGCGAACGGGCAGGGATAATAGCCGCAGGGCCTTTATTAAATTACCTGATGGCATTTTTGATTTTTTCATTTGTCTATGTTATTGGATATCCGACGTTGACTGCAAGGATAGGAAAGGTCATGCCGGATTATCCCGGCGCATCAGCGGGTATAAAGCCGGGGGATAAGATTATAAATATAAATGGCCAGGAGGTTGATTCATGGGAAGATGTAACGCGCATTGTGCATACAAATAAGAAACCGGAGATGGACCTTAAGATAGATAGGGCAGGAGGGCTGATAGATATAAAGGTGGTACCTAAAAAGGAAGAACAGCGGACGATCTTTGGCTCGAAAAAAAGGATTGGTCTTATAGGCATAATGCCCTCAGACGACATAGTATATGTAAGGTATAATATTATAAAGTCGATTTATATGGGAGGCAGGAAATTATTCAATCTCACCTATCTTACTTACCGTGCATTGTGGGCCAGCCTGACAGGAGCGATCCCTTTTAAAAAGGCAGTTACCGGGCCTATAGGCATATTTTACATAACAGGCCAGGCAGCGAAGCTGGGATTTGGTTATCTCTTAGATTTTATGGGCATCTTGAGTGCCTCCCTGGCAATATTTAATCTCCTGCCGGTGCCTATTCTGGACGGCGGTCACATCCTCTTCCTTACAATAGAGAAACTGCGTAAGAAGCCGCTTTCATATAAGATACAGGGAAACCTAACGCAGCTAGGCCTGGTGTTATTGATGTGTCTTATGGTGTTTGTTTTTTATAATGACTTCATGCGATTCGGCGTTTTTAAAAAACTCTCAAGCCTTTTAGGAAAATAACTTCACACTTTCCTGACACACACAAAAGTGTGAAGTTAGGGATAAGTATATATGACGAAACAAGTCAGGGTTGGAAAATTGAAGATCGGTGGAAGGGCCCCTATCCTGATTCAGTCTATGACGAAGACTGATACGAGAGACGTTGCTTCAACCTCAAGACAGATTAGGGAACTGGAGAAGGTGGGCTGTGATTTGGTGAGAGTGGCAGTAAAGGATTTTCAGGCCGCCAGCGCAATAAAAAAAATCAAAAAATGCATGAAGATCCCACTTGTTGCTGATATTCACTTTGACCATAGGTTGGCTATTGCTGCGATTGAGAATGGGGCGGATAAGATACGCCTGAATCCCGGGAATATTCATAAGGAGGAACAGATTATAGAGGTAGCAAGGGCTGCAAAGGCAAGAAAAGTGCCTATTAGGGTAGGCGTAAATTCCGGGTCCGTAATTAAGATGCCGCATGTTACGGGCCATGACCTGCGCATATCGGCAGGTCTTATGGTAAACTCAGCATTGGATTACATAAAGATCTTGGAGAGAGCGAAATTTTACGATATAATAGTTTCATTGAAGGCCTCTGATGTCCTGACCACTGTTAGGGCCTATAAAAGATTCGCGCAGAAGTCAAGGTATCCTGTTCACTTAGGAATTACCGCAGCTGGGCCTATTTCAACAGGTCTTGTGAAGTCAGCTATAGGCATTGGCGTATTGCTCTTAGAGGGGGTAGGGGACACAATAAGGGTTTCCTTGACGGGGCATCCTTGCGAAGAAGTAATAGCGGCTAAAAATATATTGCAGGCGCTTGGGCTGAGAATCTTCGGGCCTGAGATTATATCGTGTCCAACCTGCGGCCGCTGCCAGGTGGATTTGATAAAGATAGTTAACGGATTTGAAAAATCCTATACGCTATACGCTAAACGCCATACGCTAAAAAGGTTTCCCCGCATAGCCATCATGGGCTGTGAGGTCAATGGCCCGGGAGAAGCGAAGGATGCAGACATAGGTATTGCGTTTGGAAAAGGCACAGGTGTATTATTTAAAAAGGGCAAGGTTATAAAAAGAATAAAGACGAAGGACGTTATAAGAGAGCTGATAGCTCATAGCTCATAGAAAGCAGCTATGAGCTAAGAACTATGAGCCAAGAGCCAATAATATGCGCTGGACAAAATATTTTATCCCAACCTTAAAGGAAGTGCCTGCTGAGGCAGAAGCAGTAAGCCATCGTCTGATGATACGCGCAGGCTTGATTAGAAAACTTGCTTCCGGTGTTTATAGTTATCTTCCGCTTGGACTCCTGGTCTTGAAGAAGGTTAAGGATATAATTCGTCAAGAGATGGATAAGAAGGGTGCAATCGAGCTTTTCTTGCCGTCACTTCAGCCGATTGAACTGTGGCATGAATCAGGCAGATATAAGGATTTAGGGGAAGACCTGATTAAGTTTAAAGATAGGCATAATCGTATCATGGTCTTTGGACCTACACATGAAGAGGTCATTACAGATCTTGCTAAAAATCATATACGTTCTTATCGCCAACTCCCGGTTACATTTTACCAGATTCAGACGAAATTCAGGGATGAGGTGCGGCCGAGATTCGGGGTGATGCGCAGCCGTGAATTTATAATGAAGGATGCATACAGCTTTGATAGGGACAAATCAGGCCTGGACAAAAGTTATAACAAAATGTATGAGGCATACGAGGCCATATTTGAAAGATGCGGCTTGAAGGCCATTGCAGTAGAGGCAGATAGCGGTGTTATGGGTGGAGATATATCTCATGAGTTTATGGTGCTTGCCGAGAGCGGCGAGGATCTTTTGGCGCGTTGTCTCTCTTGCGGATATGCGGCGAGTGTGAATGTAGCAAATTGTACGGCTCAAGGCTCAAGGCCGAAGGCCGAAGGCAAAGCAAAATCAATTAAAGAGGTTGATACCCCGGGAGTTTCCACAATTGAAAAAGTAGGTGCGTTTCTCAAGGTTAAACCCGAACAGATGATAAAGACCTTGATCTATATGGCGGATAATCAACCTGTCGCTGTTCTGATTAGAGGCGACCACGAGGCAAATGAGGCCAAGATTAAAAAATATCTGAAATGCGCAAGATTAGAGATGGCGCCAGAGGCTGTGATCAAAAAAGTCACAGGCGGGCCATTAGGGTTTTCAGGCCCTGTTGGGCTTAGAGGTATAAGGATTATATCTGATAATAGCATTAAGGGTATGGTCAATTTTGTTGCAGGTGCCAACAAAAAAGATAGGCATTTTATCAATGTGAATCCGGGGAGGGATTTTGATATAAAAGAATCCCCGGACCTAAGGATGATTACAGAAAACGAGCTATGCCCTAAGTGTAGCAAAAATATAAAGATAGAACATGCCATAGAGATGGGGCATGTATTTAAATTAGGCGTCAAATACTCGAAGGCAATGAAGGCAGAATTTCTTGACGAGGATGGAAAGCTAAAACCGTACATGATGGGTTGTTATGGTATTGGTGTAAATAGGATAATAGCAGCAGCCATAGAGATGCACAATGATAAAAAGGGGATTATCTGGCCCTTATCTATTGCGCCATTTCAAGTTATAATAATACCCATAAACTACGCTAAAGAAAATATACGCAAGGCCGCAGATAAAATATATAATAATCTCAGGGAAAGAGAGGTCGAAGTCTTATTGGACGATAGAGATGAAAGCGCTGGAGTCAAGTTTAACGACTCAGAGTTATTGGGCATACCTTATTCAATAGTAATAGGAGAAAAAGGCCTTAAAAAGGGTATTCTGGAACTAAAGGATAGGCAAACCGGCAGTATCTCTGAGTCAAAGACAGAAGACATAGAAAGACATATATTTACCCTATTAGATCCCACCTGTTAGCATAAAAACTAATATTGAAATTGCTGAAAAACCCCATTCTCATGCCATCAATCTCTTATTATTTCTTGACAAGAAAACGTTTTCGTGCTATATTTATAATACTTTGCAAATCAGTTAAATAGATGCGCTTATTTAAAAATTACAACTAACGGAGAATAATAATGAAGTTCAAAACCTTAAAGAAGGTCTGTTCTCTTCTCACCATCCTCACATTTCTCTTTAGCAATACCCTGTATGCAACCCCAAGCTCCAGGTCATTCTTCAGGAATAAAAAACTAGATTATCAGAGGCTTTCTACCCAAAACCAGCAACGTCTGGATAGAAAAAAAGCTATCTTCGTAGAAGGCGATAAAGATAGGAAAAACCGCCAAAAACAATCTCAAAGAATACTTCAGGGCCACTAGA
>CAJVXD010000141.1 GCA_913009675.1 uncultured bacterium
AAGAGTGAGAGTAGATAGAAGTATGTGGAGAAGATGGAAAGCTATGGTCATGAAGAATGAGATGAGAAGAGGAAGAACTAGGAAATAGTGCAAGTGTAAGAGATGCGGGAGAGAGGAGTTAGATGGTTGTTATTTTTTTTTTCAAGCAGAAGACGGCATACGAGATATATCAGTGTGACTGGAGTTCAGACGTGTGCTCTTCCGATCTCCCGTTCCTGTAATACCATACCTTTCTTTGGAGCCGCTTATTACACTTCATGCAATTAGTCACTTTTTCCTGTTTTTTTTCCTTTGTCGCTTCAACCATTTTTTCTCCTCCGTATCGGGCACTCGTTGCACAATGGCCTCATAGGCCTGCACAATCTCTTGCCTAATTCTACTATAAGGGCATGATAATTATTGTACAATCCAACGTCTCTAGGCAGGCCTCTTAGAAATATAGCCTGTATAGCCGCATAATCTGCGTCCTCATCTACATATCCGTGCCTTGAAAAGATCCTTTTGGTGTAGGCATCTACTACGAATACAGGTTTTTTACCGGCATATAATAATATGCTGTCTGCTGTCTCAGGGCCTACGCCGTTTATATCCAACAACCTCTCTCTGAGTTTGTCTATTTTCGTCCTGAACATAGCCTCTATGCTGCCATCGTATCTAGTATTCAAAAAGGCCAGGAAATTTTTTATCCTTCGAGATTTTATATTAAAGTAACCTGCCGGTCTTATCAGCCTTGCGAGTCTCTTTTCGGATATCCGTGAAAGTTTTTTTATATTCAGCACCTCATCTTTCTTTAGATTCGCAACGGCCTTCTCGACATTACTCCACGACGTATTCTGGGTAAGTATCGCTCCTATTATTATCTCTAATCTTGTATCTCCCGGCCACCATTGCATCGAGCCAAATCTGGCATGCAATAAATTGTAGATATCGATGAGGGTCCTGGGGTCTTTTGTCCTCTTCAATATTCGGAATCTTCCTTGATCTTGGAGACCAAGACCATCAGATCGTTGTAATATTTTGACCCCCTCAAAACAGGGGCCTTTATGTACCTTTCTTTTTGAAAATGTTCCTTAAAGGCAGATGCTATTAATTCAGATGAAGCCTTTTGGTCCTTTATCTTGAGGTTTACTACCAGTTTATGCCCTATTGCCGCTACTGCATCTGCCCATAACTCCTTCATTATAGGAAGCGCGATGGGTTTTGTTGCCACCAGGAGCCCAACGGCCCTATTAGAGGAGATTATCGAGAAACCATCCTCTCTCAATACAAGCCTGGCATAAGCAAACACTTGGTTGCGGGGGCTTTTAATATCCGCGGTTACGACATCTTCTTTTTCTTTGACGGCGGGATTTGGAATATACGAAGACCCTGGTTGGGGGGTCATGGCTGCTTTTGTCCCTGGAACCGTCGTAGAGACCTCTTGTATCCCTTCAGGCCTGCCCAGGATCGGAGCCCATTTAAGCCGATGCTTTTTAACTGTTCTCTTAAGCTTCCTTGAAGGACCTTTAGCAGGGGCCTCTTCTTTAACGATTAACACGCTGTCTCCTTTGCGGATTTCCTCATTGTCACTTACCTTGAGTATCTCTGCAGTCGAAATATCAGGCCGCACTTCTACTATGTATGCCTCTGCTATCTTCTCGGCCCCTCTATGAACAATAAGCCCATCGCCGAGTTCTACGCCCTTATCCTCTCCCGCCTTGATAATAAAAAATTCAAGTTCAGGATTTACAGTTATGACCTCGGAATCTATCTCTATCTCATCGCAAAAAGCTAAAGGCATGCATGAAACAAGGGAAAAAAGCAAAACAAAAAAGATCTTTTCCATGATAATTGTTATTGTAGTATAAAATTTTAAAAAATTCAAGAGAAAAAGAAAATTAAAAAGCGGATTGCCGGCTTGACAGACGAGCAAGGCTCGTAACACAGTAAGGGCCGTATGCGGGGATCTAGTTTTAGGGGTGCAAAAATGACGCTAAACCGGGGGATTAACGGAGGGTGTATCTTGCAGCTTTGTCAAAAACATCCTTGAAATCGAAACAATTGTCAAAATCTTCTTTCGAATCCCCTCCACTTCTGCCTAACATACCTGCATCTATCATATTAAAGACTATCTCGCCGAAGTCATTCGTCGTCTTTATGCCCCAGTGTTCGAGGACGAACCTCGACATAGGGCCAAACTGCTCAAGTGCGTATTCCTTTATACCTTCGAGGAGTTCCTGACCGGTTATGTGGCCCTGCCTCTTCAGCTTTTGCGTAGTAAGATTAAGTGCGGACATAACAAAGGCATAGGATTCAGGATCATACCGCTTATCCCTCTCAAGCACCTTTAGTAATGCGAAGACCTTCTTTATGCTGGTCATTTCTTTTCTATTGCTCATAGTGTAAAAAGTATACCCGCTATTACCGTCTTTGTCAAGCTAGAGCCCCGTCTAAACGTAATGGGGTGAGTTGATGGGGGTGCATGTCGCACTGCGAGCACATTCGCTGCGTCCAGTGTAAACTCCGCAAAGCAATCTCCGGTTTTCTAAACAGGGGTGACAGGTTCTATGAATTTCGCGCCTACAGAAAATCTTTCGGAATGCGGAAGGTTTGAAATCCAGACAATCTCTCCGGTCGCCTTTACGAATTCACGGGTCTCCGGGTGCCTGACTTCAAAGATAAGATGGGTAGAAACAGGGAGGAATTCATGTGAGATAAAACCAATACCCTCTCGCTTATGTCTTGACCTATTGAATTACCGAATAGCTGGGACCCCTTCCTTTGATAACGCATCGGGCTGGATAGGGATAATCTTTGAGCAGCCCTTCTGTCCTGTAACATATCATTCTCCATGCCTCTTCTCGAGGATCCTTTTGACTATAAAACTTATCCTGTCTGAGTCTTTTCTTGTTAAGTCGGTAAATTCTATACCTGTATCGTAATTCCTATCCTGCTGTCCCTTTCTTTCTACTATCCAAACGATCGTCCCGTCACATCTTACGACAGGCTGAGAGTCCTGAAGGTCCAGGTCTATCTCAACGGGCGCGAATATCCCCAAATCCTTAGCTATCAATACGCATATGCCGCCAATGCCTATGTTTTCGGTCTGTGTCGAGACGGCATCCGGACTATCCTTTCTTCTCACGGTAATCCTGCACGGATATCCCGCCCTTGGAAACTTTCTCCTGTTTATGCCACTCCACATTGCCCCCTCCTTCTTTTGTCTATGGTTTATATATATTATAAATAAATAAATGGAATTATTCAAGTTTTTTTTGGTTTTTCTATTACTGTAACATTATTTTTCTTTTGCTAGATACGGTTAAATTTGTTATAATTTAGGTATGTACTTGCGGTTCTATGGTCTGACTGAGAAGCCGTTCAGTGTGACGGCTGACCCCAATTTTCTATACCTGAGCAGAAAACATCGCGAGGCCATCTCTCATATGCAGTATGGCATAGAGGAGAGGATGGGGTTCCTGGAGATCACGGGGGAAATAGGGACAGGGAAGACCACCATCTGCAAGGCCCTTTTAAATACCCTGGACGAACACACAAAGACCGCATTTATCCTGAACTCCAATCTTTCGGAGAATCAGCTCCTGCAGGCTATCGTGGAGGATTTCGGAATACAGCTAAAGAATAAAAATAGGCTTACCATGCTCAATGAATTGAACAGGTTTCTCCTTGAGCAGATAAGGCGCAATAACAATGTTGTCCTTATAGTGGATGAAGCGCAAAATTTAAAACCTTCACTGCTCGAACAAATCCGTCTCTTGTCCAACCTTGAAACAGAAAAAGAAAAACTCTTGCAGATTATCCTGGTGGGCCAGCCTGAATTAAGGGAAAAACTGCTTTCTCCTGACCTGGCTCAACTGAAGCAGAGGATAGCTGTCAGGTATCACATGCTTCCGCTTGACAGGGATGAGATCGAGGCATACATCCGTCACAGACTCAATATAGCAGGGGTTAAGAACAGGCGTCTTTTTGATGATGCCGCATTTAATGAAATCTTCAGCTTTAGATCGGAAGAGCACACGTCTGAACTCCAGTCACACTGATATATCTCGTATGCCGTCTTCTGCTTGAAAAAAAAAAAACAAAACACTCAAAACTACACTACTCAGCGACA
>CAJVXD010000142.1 GCA_913009675.1 uncultured bacterium
CAATAGGATTAATTTATTTAAAAAGACCTAAGTAGGCGCAGGTAAAAAGGATCTAAAAAGGGGTCAGAGTGATTTCTCTTGAAGAAAATCACTCTGACCCCTTTTTACTTTCTGCACAGGATTTTTATTCCTTCTTTTTAGAGTGCTGTCTGAGCCATTTGGCTATTTCAGCTTCATGCGTTTTTCCTGAGGCAATATCTCCCGTCATACCGGTTTCTTCTTCGGTGGTAGATGCGAGATCATAACCATTGATAAGCAGCATAAGGTGCATAGCAGCAAAGCCCGCTCGCTTATTTCCGTCTAAAAAAGGGTGGTTCTGAATGATGGAATATCCCAGAACAGCGCATTTTTCAAAAAGGGTTGGGTAGGCTTCCTCTCCGAAAAGAGTAGTCTGTGGACGAAATACAGCAGATTCAAAAAGGCCTCTATCGCGAGTTCCATGACTCCCGCCGTAACGCTTAATGAGTGTTTTATGAATTGCAAATATCTGTTTCGGACTAAGATATTTAATTGCCTCGCCCTGCAAGTTTCCGGTAGGTGGCATCGTGAGTCCTCAGACTATAGTCTACTAATTCCATGAATCTTTCGTTAGCTACACCCTGCTGATAGATCTGGCTCATACCTTCATACCGCTCTTTGAGCAAACAAATGGCCTTTTCGGTTAAGACGCGGATAGGCACATGTGTTTTCTTATGAAGTTCGCTCAGCATCCTCTTTACTTTAGGATCGATTCTAGTCGAAAGTTGAACAGTCATCTTACTCCCCTCCTTTATAGGAAGTATATCACAATGTTAAAGCAAATGCAAGCATTTTCTTGTATTTTCTTTCAAAATTAATTTTTAGGAGTAAAAAGGAATAAACAAACCCAGATGCTCGGCATCGGGGTGTTCCTTCGCACTTGCTCAGGTAATCGGTGAGTTAATGGGGGGTGTCATTCCCGTAAAAACGGGAATCCAGAAACTCATCGACCTATCTTATAGATTCCCGCTTCCGCGGGAATGACAAAATTCGGGGATTACTCCTGTTAACTCACCGATTACTTGCTCAGTTATTTTTGCCTTGACTAATAGAGGGATTTATAGATAATAATATCGGGCCTTGGTAATGTTAGAAGCAGGATATCACAAGACGTTCTAACTCTTAAGAAAGAGGAGCGTCTTTTTTTTTAAGGGGTAAGATGGCAAAGGCGATTATTGCATTAGAAGATGGCACGATTTTTAAAGGAAGCTCGTTTGGCGCAAGCGGCGAGAAGACAGGCGAGGTCGTGTTTAATACCAGCATGATGGGCTATCAGGAGATAATGACGGACCCTTCCTATAAGGGCCAGATCGTTACGATGACGTATCCGTTGATAGGGAACTATGGTATCAATGCAGAGGATATCGAATCCTCAGGCCCTAAGGTAGAAGGCTTTATTATAAAAGAGAGGAGCAGGCTCAGCAGTAATTGGCGTTCGCAGAAGGGCCTGGATGAATATCTAAAAGAACACAATATCGTGGGTATCGAAGGCGTGGATACAAGGGCTATAACACTGCATATAAGACTCCAGGGTGCCATGAAGGGGGTTATATCGACCGAGGATTTGGATGTAAAGAGTCTTGTTGAGAAGGCAAGGTGTTCGCCCGGCCTCATTGGCAGGGACCTTGTAAAAGAGGTAACATGTGATAAGCCTTATAAGGCTGAAGAGATTTTAAGATACGCCCCGCAGCTCACAGCTCACAGTCACGGCTCACGAAAAAAGGTAATCGCCATGGATTTCGGCATAAAGTATAACATCCTGAGATGCCTAATTGAGGCTGGGTGCGATGTCGAGGTAGTCCCTGCTAAGACAAAGGCAGGAGATATTTTAAGGCAGGGGCCCGACGGGATCCTTCTTTCAAACGGGCCGGGGGACCCGGCTGCAATCACTTATGCGGTTGAGGAGATAAAAAAGCTCATTGGCAAAAAACCAATATTCGGGATCTGTCTTGGCCATCAGCTCCTGGGTCTTGCCTTAGGCGGCCGCACATATAAATTAAAGTTTGGGCACAGGGGGGCGAATCAGCCGGTAAAGGATCTAAAGACAGGAAGGATAGCAATAACTGCGCAGAATCATGGTTTCTGCGTTGACATTGATTCATTGAATCAGGATAAGGCGGAGCTCACGCATATAAATTTGAATGA
Source organism: uncultured bacterium (assembly GCA_913009675.1). Classification (GTDB taxonomy): domain Bacteria; phylum Omnitrophota; class Gorgyraeia; order Gorgyraeales; family Gorgyraeaceae; genus CAJVXD01. The sequence continues at coordinate 2,164 of CAJVXD010000142.1, forward strand.
CAGGACGCTTGAGGGGCTGAGGCACAGGAAACTCCCGATTTTTTCAGTCCAGTATCATCCGGAGGCCTCGCCAGGGCCTCATGATGCAGGGTATTTATTTAAGCAGTTTGTGGAGATGATGGAGAAAAATGCCTAAGAGGACAGATATACACAAAATCTTAATAATAGGAGCAGGGCCTATTATAATAAGTCAGGCGTGTGAGTTTGACTATTCAGGGAGTCAGGCTTGCAAGGCATTGAAAGAAGAAGGCTTTGAGGTGGTGCTTGTAAATTCCAACCCAGCCACCATAATGACTGACCCTGAAATGGCAGATGCTACCTATATAGAACCTGTTACACCCGAGGTTGTTGCAAAGATTATTGAAAAAGAAAGGCCTGACGCGCTTCTCCCGACCCTGGGCGGCCAGACAGGCTTGAATACTGCGATGAAGGTCAAAGAGATGGGGGTCCTGGATAAATATAATGTAAGGATGATAGGTGCGGATTATGAGACCATAAAAAAGGCAGAAGATAGAGAAGATTTTAAAGAGGCAATGCGCAAGATAGGTCTGGATCTCCCAAGGAGTGAATTAGCTCATACTATTGAGGGGGCGAAAGAGATTGTAAAAAGAATCAGCCTCCCGGTTATTGTCAGGCCCAGCTTTACCCTGGGCGGGACAGGCGGGGGGATTGCCAGGACCGAGGAGGAGCTTGAGAGGATCGCCTCGCTGGGTTTAAAGAATAGTATGATAAGCGAGATACTGATAGAGCAGTCGGTTATCGGGTGGAAGGAATATGAACTCGAGGTAATGAGGGATTTAAAGGACAATGTGGTGATAGTCTGTTCTATAGAAAATTTTGACCCGATGGGGATCCACACGGGGGACTCAATAACTGTTGCGCCGGCCCAGACATTGACAGACAAGGGATATCAGAAGATGAGGGATGCGGCGATTGCAATAATCAGAGAGGTAGGCGTAGAGACAGGGGGTTCCAATATACAGTTCGCCGTTAATCCTAAAGATGGCAGGATGGTTGTAATAGAGATGAACCCGAGGGTTTCAAGGAGTTCTGCATTGGCGAGTAAGGCAACAGGGTTTCCCATTGCCAAGTTTGCAGCAAAATTAGCAGTGGGGTATACGCTTGATGAGATACGGAATGATATCACGAAAGAGACGCCTGCCTCATTCGAACCTACCATAGATTATTGTGTGGTAAAGATACCCAGGTTTACCTTTGAAAAATTCCCCGAGGCAAAGGATGTTTTGGGTATCTCAATGAAGTCGGTTGGGGAGACAATGGCTATCGGCAGGACATTTAAGGAGGCATTACAGAAGGCCCTGAGGGGCCTTGAGATAGGGCATGCAGGGTTGGACAATAAGAAGGATTTTAGAGGGGTCCCCGAGGAGAAGATTAGGCAGAGATTAGAGGAGCCAAATGCCTCAAGGATATTCTACATCAAATATGCATTACAAAAAGGCTATAGCGTAGAGGGAATCTTCAACCTCACCAAAATAGACCCGTGGTTTATTGACAATATTAAACAGATTGTGGAATTAGAACAAGAGCTTTTAGCCTCGAGCCTATCAAACGATTTACTGTTAAAGGCCAAGCAATACGGCTTCAGTGATAAGCAGATTGCAAGGTTGACCGGTTCCGATGAACTCTCTGTAAGGGATTACAGAAAGAAGAACAATATAGAGGTTGTTTTTAAACTGGTTGATACATGCGCAGGGGAGTTTGAGGCATATACACCGTATTATTATTCTACATATGAATCCAGCGATGAGGTCAGGGCCTCCGGGAGAAAGAAGATAATGATATTGGGAGGCGGGCCAAACAGGATCGGTCAGGGTATAGAGTTTGATTATTGCTGCTGTCACGCCTCTTTTGCGCTAAAGGAACTCGGCTATGAAACCATTATGGTAAATTCAAACCAGATCGGAAG
>CAJVXD010000143.1 GCA_913009675.1 uncultured bacterium
TCACAGGTTAGCTTAGTATGTTGTGTATGCTGAGTTGCACTTGATGCGTGATATACTTATTTCTTTTTTTTTTTTTTTATTATATTTTATATTTTTTTTTTTTTAATGATACGGCGACCACCGAGATCTACACTCTTTCCCTACACGACGCTCTTCCGATCTCCTGAATCCCATAAGCTCTTTTGCTTCACCAAAGAGCTCTTCTATCTGTTTCCTCTTTTTTTGAGATAGCCTGTAATGTTTTGTCTTATTCAGTTGCTTTGCCTTATTTATTGAATCTGCGTATATGTGATGGCCGACTGATCGCGCTCTGTCTTTTGTGCACTCCTCTTTCTTTTGACAAACCTTACAGTCTTTCGTGCTTGCCCTGTATACATGCTGTCTGCTCCGTTTATGTACGCCCCAATACTTAAGCTGCTTCCCTCCAGGACAGATGAATACATCTCCTGCTTTGTCATATTGGAAATCTTCTCTTGGATAAATGCCTTTATGATTGTGTCTCTGATACTCAACTACCGGAATGTGAGGTTCTATGTTTTCTTGTATAAGTTGATGTATGAATTCTCCTGTTGCATACCCCTTGTCAGCCCCTAGACTTTTGGGCACTATCTTATACTTCCACTTTATGCTTCGTATCTGTTCAAGGGCTTTTTGTGAGTCTGTCCTCAGGTCAGGGCTTCCTGCATCTGCTCCTATCACTATCCTGCTTCTGTTATCCATCACGTATGTTGCAGCGTGGCAAAGTCCTGTTGCGGCTGTCGATGATTTTCTTGAGAGTCTGGCATCCGGGTCTGTCTTTGATTTGTGGGTCTTATTGCCTACCTTTTTTCCTCTGTGTGGATACTCCTTACCAGGTTCCCATGGCTTGTCGTCTATAGGATTCTCATTTTTGAGCTTCTCCATGTATTCCCTTGAATTCATATCCACTACTATCGGCTCAAGGCTTTTAAATGATGCGTTGGCTTTTATATGGGTGCTATCTACTGTCAGGTGTTTGCCGGTCAGCAAACCCTGCCTTATGCACTGCCTCACTATCTCGTCAAATATCTCCTGAAATATATCATTCTCTGAAAATCTCTCATGCCGGTTCTTTGAGAAGGTCGAATGGTTAGGCACTTTATCTTCGAGGCTTAATCCTATAAACCACCTGTACCCTATATGCATCTTTGCTTCTTCGCATAATCGACGTTCTGATGCTATTCCATAAAGATACCCTATAATAAGCATCCTCAGTAATACTTCCGGATCTATAGATGGCCGCCCCGTGTGACTGTATAAGTGTTTTACTTTCTCCCTGATGAAACTGAAGTCGATATACTTATCTACAAGCCTCAGTAGGTGATTCTCAGGTATCATGTCCTCTATTCTCACATAGTGGAACATCGGCTCCTGTCTCTGGTTTTCTCCTAACAATTGCACCTCCCTGTTTTTGAAGTTGCAATAGTTTATCATGTTGTTGTCCTATTTGATATTGTTTTGTTAGGAGAGTTTTTCAACAGCCTGTTTCATATTGACAGTCTATCCTCTATTTTGATCAATAAGCGCCTTAACTCCCTGTCTTTTCTCAGCTTCTCTCTTAGCCGTTTTCTGCCCAGGCTCACCGTGCTGTAATCAACACTCAGCAACTCGCCTATCTCAGTTCCCTTCAATCCACCAAATCGATACAGCATGTCCATCACTACCTGCCTCAGACTTCCTCTCTGTTTCTTAATTGCACCGATCTTCTCACCTGTCTCTTTCTCAATCACTTTTATAATCTTATCCTTAGCCTGATACTTTTGAATTTCTTTTAATGCAGGTCTCTCCCTCTTTTCAGTTGCAACACTTATGTGCTTTTCAAATATCCACTCTATAAACTTGTCCGTACCCAATATGCTCTGTCCTACTATTCTTTCCTTAATATCTTGCTTAATCGATATTTCATTATAAATCCTGTCTCTATAAGCAGCCCTTCCGTTTTTATCGTCTCCTCCATATTCCTCAAGGACGAATGCATAGTCGATAAAGTCCTGCACCTTTCTCTGATCAATATATCCCGGAAGACTGCTCCATTTGTATTTTCTTAGATACTGCCTCTTCTCTTTCTCTGTTCTGCCTTTTATGCTTTTTATCTTTACAGGGTTTAAATGGATATACCTGGAGAGTATTGACAGGTATGATTCTTTATCTACCAGTATGCTCTTGTACCTTCCCTGATACAGATTACCGGCCCTCTTGTGTCTGACATTATAGTTCCTCGTATACGTTATATTTATATGACGCATAAATTCGCTCAAATTACCAAGAGGGGTTTCTATCAGTAAATGAAAATGGTTGCTCATTAATACGTAGCTGTATATTTTGATATTGTAGATCTTACTTGATGTAACCAGTATTTCAAGAAAGGTTTTACGGTCTTTGTCGTCTTTGTAAATGCTTTTTCTTTCAATGCCGCGGCAGGTTACGTGATATACTGCTCCGGGGTATTGGATTCTTAGGGGACGTGCCATGTAGAATTTATATCACTTTTATGCTAATTTGTCAATTATAAAGATTTGACCCCATCCCATTTATAAAGATTTGACCCCATCCCATGACCCCATCCCACCATCCCATGATCAGCGCTCGGCCTTTCTGGCAACATACGCGCTTTGCGGATTTGCCCATGTCGCTTCACTTGCGATATTTGTGGGCGGCACTGCGGCGCTTGCTCCAAAGAGGATAAAGGACCTCTCGGCAGTAGGCCCGAGGGCGCTCCTTGCGGCAACACTGGCCTGTCTTATGACCGCCTCAATTGCGGGAACGTTCTTCTCGGGCGGGTCGATACTGCTTGGGCATTAAACGTAATAAAACTGTAAGATATAAATGCACGATATATTTTAGGAGGACACTTGAAATTTGATGGAATACTGGAAAAGGGTTATCTGAAGAAACTCAATCTTTTGGTGTTAGCCGTCATTCTTGCGGGAAGCGCCTTATCAAGCGGCTATTTCTTTCTCCAGACCCATATCTCCCTGGACACTCATTACGGTGCCGTTCTCTCCCTTATCTCAGACTACAAAAGCAGTCTGATAGCCAAAAGCTTTACGATAAACATCTCCTTTTTTGTTCTGATAATTATCGGGATTGTAGTTTTAGGGATATTGTATTCACATAAGATAACCGGGCCTCTTCACAGAATAAAAATGTATGCAAAAACAATCGGCGAAGGGAATCTGGGTAACCATGTTGGGTTCAGATCAGCAGATGTGATCCACCCTTTCGCAGAATCTATTAATAAATTGACGGACAACTACAACACAAGGCTGGAGGAATTGGCTTCAGAAACGAACAAATTAAGGGAAGCAGCGACGGAACTCAAATCTCTAACCGAAGATGGGAAAGACATAGATGCTGCTTTGCAGAAAACAATTGAAGCAGACAATGAAATCAGGAAGCTGCTTGAAGGTATAAGGGTATGACCTTCAGACTGCCTATTATCATTATTTTGATCGGGATGGCCACTTTTGTCTATGCCTTATCCAAAAAGCCTCATGATTTCAATTATGGCGAATGTATAATATGTCATCCTGCAGTCAAGACAGAGCCTGGCAAAATAGAACCTGATATTACCGGTTCATGCCAGAAGTGCCATAATGATCTCAATGAGATGCAGATGCATCCTACGGACATCGTTCCAAATCTTGCGGTCCCTGCTGATATGCCGCTGTATGAAGGAAAAGTTACATGTCTCACCTGTCATTTCGTTCATCCCGACAAGAAAAAACAATTTACAAAAAAGCATTTCTTTTTAAGAAGACAGGCAAGGGGGGCCGCTTTCTGCAGTGTATGTCATTCAGTTGATGAAAGAGGTCACATTGTTTTGGAGAACGCTCATGTCGGCAAATATGAAGAGCTTGATGCTAATGTAATACCGTTTACTCCGACATTATTTGTTAAAATACTAGATCGGAAGAGCACACGTCTGAACTCCAGTCACACTGATATATCTCGTATGCCGTCTTCTGCTTGAAAAAAAAAACAAAAATAAAAACAAAAAACAAAAAACAAAAAACAATTATCACTTAGTCACTCAAATTTCCAGCA
>CAJVXD010000144.1 GCA_913009675.1 uncultured bacterium
TGAAATTGCAAGGCCAGAAGCAGATGTCCTGGTAGTATTTAGATCAACTATCTTTGATCAGAAGACAACAATAAAAGCTATACGGTCTGTCATGAACTATGCGCCGTTGGTAGGGTGGAGTTCTATAGGCGCTATTACAAATTCAGGGGTATTCAGGGATTCTGTTTCGGTCTGCGCAATAAGTTCTGATTTAGCCAGTTTTTCTTCCGGGATAGGACATGACATCAGCAAAGATTCACGAATGGCAGGAAACCAGGCTGCCAGATTATCTTCAAATCTAAAAGATGCCACAAAACAACTCTATGTCATGTTCTCCGACTCTCTCTCGGGGAATGCGGCTGATATCCTGAGAGGGGCTCAGGAGGTAAGGGGGACGAGTTTCCCGATAATAGGCGGTTCTGCAACTGACAATCTAAAATTTCAAAGATCCTATCAATATCTTAACAACGATATTTACAACGATTCTGTTGTTGGGTTACTTGCAGTGGGAAATATCAAGATAGGCATTGGCAATGCCCATGGCTGGCAGCCGATTGGGAGGCCCCATAAAGTAACGAGGTCTAGGTTTAATATAATAAAAGAAATCGATGGAAGAAGGGCTTGCACGCTATATGAAGAATACCTACGTAAGACCTCTGACGAACTTAAAATGGAAGGTATCGCTAAAATGGGCTCTAGCTATCCTCTCGGGATGGAGCTTGAAGGGAAAAAAGAATATCTTATGAGGGTCCCCTTAAAGATAGGTGATGACGGCAGCCTGATATTAAACGCCGAGATCCCTGAAGGGAAAGACATAAACCTTATGATAGGAGACAAAAAATCGGCACTTGAAGCTACAGAACGTTCCTGCAGTCAAGCCCTGAGAGGCATAAGAAAATCCAGTATCAGATTTGCCCTTGTCTTTAGCGACATAGGGCGTTTTCTGCTTTTAAGAAAAGATTCTACACGAGAAATAGATATCATAAAAGAGGCGATGGGCAAGGATGTTCCTTTTTTTGGGTGCTATACATGCGGCCTATACGCGCCAATAACTTCACAGGGATATAGCGGACAATCTTATTTCCACAATCAAAGTATTTCTATAACTGTCTTTTCGGAACAGCTAGGATAAATCATGACTGGTGACACTACTATCTTATTAGTTTTAATCATAACGTTAATATTAATATTATACTACCTTGAAAAAGGCAAACATATCAAAGCAGAAGAAAAAAATAAAAGATTAGAAGATATTATAAAACATCTTGATGAACAGGCAAAGATGATAATAAAAACAGACCTGGCGCTCAACAAAGTGCAGGGGGAACTGGATAAAAAGATAACCGCTTTATACACGCTTCATGAGCTTGGGAAAAAGATAGCTGCTACTTTCAATATCGAAGACCTATTTGCCTTGATCAATAAACCTCTTGTATCCAAACTGGGTTTTTCAAAGGCCATTATCATGTTGAGAGACGAAGATTCAGGCACGCTCTTCACAAAGACGTCCATCGGTTATTCAGGCAGCGATATTACAAGAATAGAAAAAGGCCTAAAGAAACAAACAGTGGCAGCTACTCTTTTAAAGAAAGGCGGATTTTTATTGGCCGACAGAGATCTAAAAAAGGTGGAGCATGAAGACCTCTTATCTGATATCTTCGGGATTGAATCCTTTCTGACCGTCCCTATCGTAGCAAAGGATGAATCTGTTGGTTTTATCCTTATGGGTAATGTATCCGGTTATACCAAGCTAACAGAAGGAGATGTGGAATTACTGTCTATTCTGGCCAGTCAGATAGGAACGGCCATAGAAAATAGCAAGCTTTACACAGAGCTTTTCATGTCTCGCCAGGGCCTGGAAAGAAAGGTGAAAGAAAGGACGGTGGAACTTGCCAGGCTTAATGAAGAACTGAGAAGGTTGAACAAGGTAAAGTCTGATTTTGTTTCTGCTGTATCGCATGAACTCAGAACTCCGCTCACATCCATAAAAGGCTATGCCTCTATCCTTATGACAGGTAAATTGGGCAAGGTCTCAGCCGCACAGAAGGAACGCCTTGAAAAAATCGACAAACATTCAAATAATCTCGCTCATCTAATCAATAATATGCTGGACATAGCAAGGATAGAATCCGGTAAGGTGCAAATGCTGATAAAAGAAACATCCATAAAAGAAATACTGGATTCCGTTCTTGACATAATTACTCCTCAGATAAAAGAAAAAAACATATCTCTTGAGATGAACCTAAAAACCGGGTCTGACAAGATAAAGGCAGACCCAAGCCAGATAGAAAGAGTTCTCTTAAACCTTTTGAGCAACGCCGTAAAATTTACACCTGAAAAGGGCAGGATCAGCATATCCTGCGAGGATAAAAGGGATTCTATAGAATTTAAGGTAGAAGATACTGGTATAGGGATTTCAGAGCGTGACGCTCAAAGGGTATTTGAGGAATTTTTTAGGGCTGAGGATGCAATGGACCAAAAGATAAAAGGTACAGGACTAGGTCTATCCCTTGTTAAAAAAATCATAGAGGCACACAATGGTAAGATATGGGTAGATAGTGAATTAGGAAAAGGCACAAAATTTACTTTTACGATACCTAAATCATGAACGAGGAGGGGAGATAGGTGGTGAGGGAAAAAATAGTAATAGTGGATGATGACCCGGACATACTGGATGTATTAAAGATAACCCTTGAGGATGAGGGTTATGAAGTGAGAGGGGCTTCTAACGGCGAGGAGGCACTGGATATTATCAAAAAAACAGCGCCCGACCTATTGATTACTGATTTCACTATGCCTAAGATGAAGGGCGACAAGCTATGTGAGATATTAAAACAGGATATACTCTTACAGCATATACCGATCATAATGCTGACAGGAAAAGGAGAACTTAGCGATAAGGTCCATGGGATCAATGCAGGCGCGGATGATTATATGGTAAAACCCTTTGAGCCGCAAGAGCTGGTAGCAAGGGTAAAGATGGTGCTCCGGAGGACAGCGAGGGACCTTGATGCCAATCCGTTGACAAGACTCCCCGGAAACGTCTCTATCCTTAATGAAATACAGAAACGCATAGACAATAAAGGCTCCTTTGCAGTTTGCTATATTGACCTGGACAAATTCAAGGCCTTCAACGACAAATATGGCTTCGAAAGAGGAGACGAGGTTATAAAAAATACTGCCAGGATATTGATAGACTCTGTGAAAAAGAAAGGTACCCCTCAGGACTTCATAGGGCATGTAGGAGGGGACGATTTTGTAATGATAAGTATCCCTGATAAAGTCGATATATTATGTAAAAATATAATGGGGAGTTTTGATGCAATAGTCCCTGAACTATACAATAAAAAAGACCTGGAGAAAGGCTACATCATAGGAAAAGACAGGCAGGGGAAGACGAAAAAGATACCTCTTATATCCATATCTATAGGCGTCGTAAGCAACGAGAAAAAAAAGATAAGCCACGTTGCCGAAGTTGGGGAGAGAGGCGCAGAGTTAAAACAATATGCCAAAACGCTCGAGGGGAGTAACTATGTTAAAGAACGCCGTAATAAAGTCAGTTAAGGTATTTCAACTCCTCCAAGGCATCTTTGCGATCAGGGTTTAACTCAAGAGCTTTTTTAAAAGACTCCCTTGCCTTCTGCAGCATACCTTTATTTTTATAGGCCTTACCCATATTAGCGTAAAAGGCTGCTTTGTTAGGATCCAGGTCTATAGCTTTTTTATAGAATCTTATGGCTGCCTTATATTGTCGAGTCTCGAGATAGATATTCGCGATATTATTATAGGTCAAAGAGTAAGCTGGGTTCAATGCCAATGCCTTAGTATATTCCTCCATAGCTTTTTTTATATTACCTTTCTGTTTATAGAGATCGGAAGAGCACACGTCTGAACTCCAGTCACACTGATATATCTCGTATGCCGTCTTCTGCTTGAAAAAAAAAAAAAAATAAGATAAAATGAAAAAAAAAAAAAAAAGAACAATCAAAACACTAATCACTACACAACTATATCTAGCCAATAGA
>CAJVXD010000145.1 GCA_913009675.1 uncultured bacterium
TTTTTTTTTAATGATACGGCGCCCACCGAGATCTACACTCTTTCCCTACACGACGCTCTTCCGATCTGTTCACCGATGATAAACATGCAAGCCCCCCTTTAACCAACACACAGTTCTTTTATTACCCTCCTGGTCTCCTTCACTGCCTTTGGATGATTCATGACAAGTATGTCTGTCCCTGCGTTTAGATATGCAACAGCCGTTGCTGTCTCGAGCAGTGCACCTCTCTCAGCAGCAGGGCCCCATTCTGCCGAAAATTCATCCCCTGAGGATGCCTCCTTTGTGCGCCAGACCTCCTGCCCCACAAAGTTTATCATAGGCATTGAAAGCATCTTATCTCCTGAAAGCCCCGCCAGTCTCGTCCTCTCCATAATTGAATACGTATATTCCAGCCCATAGCCCAGTGCACCGGTGGCATGGTGTATAACTATCTTCTCCCGCGGAAATTGCATGTCGCATATGAGTATATTCAGCTGCTTGGCAATATTTATATCTATTGGGGCCTCTGAGATAATGGCATGGCCCCCGCTTAAGCAGGCTGCTGTCAATGTCTTATAATTTCCCTGGGCCGCTATACCGAAAAGACAATCTTCGCCCTTTGCAGCTTCTGCACAAACTATCATCGCCTCATTATTCTTTTCAGGAGAGGAACTCCCTATCACAACCGGCGGGCAGTCTACGGCCTTCAAAACATTTTCAAGCGTCCCTCCTGCCTCCTCGGGAGAAGAATCCCCTAAATCGGGATGCAGGCTGGCAAGCCTTAAACAGATCACCTCAGCGCCGAATCCATCCACGCACATCTTTGTCCATTCAACAGGGTCTTTTAATACAGGGCCAAAGGTCGATCTCAGGCTCTCGGGCCAGGTCCCCGGTTCTGTGTCCCACACCTCCATGGCTATTACAGGTGGATTCGGACATGCGTCCTCACCTTTTATAAAATATATACCTGTCTCGCCGCCTACCTTAATGCTTTTTGCCCTGGTGCCGCCTCTATCCTTCGCAGCGCCGAGCACAACCTCGCCAATCCCCTCCTGCCATTTCTCAATCACCCTTTCCATTTCCCCTCCATAATGACGACTTCACACCTTTGCGTGCATCAGGAAAGTGTAAAGTTATTTTTTCCGGACCCCTAATGAATTATCGAAAATAGTATCTAAATCTTCAAATTGTGTCTTTGCTATCTGTTCCCCTCGTTCACTATTCCTTTCGATCTCTTCCTGAAAGGGGACATAGCCGCCGATATTTAGACCGGCCTCTTTGATCAGCCGGGTTTTATCTTCAGGAAGGCCTCCCGTTGATTTGTTAATCAATACCAAGGCATCTTTAATCTTTAATCCAGCCTTTTTTGCAGTCTTGAAGATGTTGATAGCCGAGCTTATCCCGACTTTCGTGACGTCACTTACGAGAATAAGCCTGTCAATGGTGCCTGTCGTGCGGCGGCTCAGATGCTCCATACCGGCCTCGTTATCTATGACTACAAACCTGTAATTTTTATTTAGCTTCAAGAGATAATCCCTCAGCATATTATTGACGGCACAGTAACAACCCGGGCCCTCAGGCCTGCCCATGACCACCAGATCGACGCCTTCCCCTTCCACGACTATTTCCTGCAGCCTTAGATCAAAGAAATCACTTCTGGAAAGACCTGCGGAAGACAGATTCTTTGTCTCCTCCCGTATATCTGCTATTGTATTTTCATATTCAAAGCCGAGCTGTATATTAAGGTTTGAATTAGGGTCTGCATCTACCGCTAATACGGGCCTGTCTATCTTTGCGAGATAACGTATCAGAAAGACGCTAATAGTTGTTTTCCCCACCCCGCCTTTTCCTGCAACGGCTATAATGCATGACATGCCTAAACGATCTCCTTTACTGTCGGAAATAGATCTATATCCGTATGCGGAAGAAATAGGGCAGCGCTGTAATTATTCATAAAAGCGGCGCTCCTGCTCAGATCCAGATAAGTCATTTTGTCGGCAATCGCACGTGCCTTGTCCATTGCCTCGCTTGACAGAATGCTCATCCTGGCGCCTGTTATTGAGGTATTGCCTAAAAATTCGAAGGTCTCCTCGGGCAAGTCAGGCAAGAGGCCGATATTTATAGCTGAACGTATATTCAATGCAGTGCCCAGGCCACCGGCAACAAAGACATGTTTCAGATCAGATTTTTTGTATCCGGATTCCTTTAAAAGCACCTCTATCCCCGTATAGATAGCACCCTTTGAGTGGATCACATTTTTAATATCGTTTTCATTTATTGTTATATCTCTTTCAGCGGCTGAGTTTTTTCTATCTACGATCACGACTTCTCTTACGCCATCCGTCTCCCTTGCCGTGCAGATACTATTATCCTTTATTTTTCCCGAGCGATCTATTATCCTGTGCTGTAAAAATGTGCTGAGGATATCTATTATACCAGAGCCGCATATGCCCTGTGGTGCAGTGTTGCCGATGGTATCTATCCGCAAGGCATTGTCCTTTATGGAGACGCTTTGTATTGCCCCCGTCCTGGCCCTTATGCCGGATGTCAGGCCTCCTCCTTCGAAGCATGGCCCCGCAGATGTAGAGCATGCGAGAAAATATTCTTTATTACCAATAACCACCTCGCCGTTTGTGCCCAGATCTATAAAAAGAGAAAGCTCTTTTATGCTGTCCATGCCTGAGGCCAGGACCCCGCCGATTATATCGCCGCCGACATAGCTTCCTATACTTGGCAGGCATGACAGTAATCCGCGCGGATTCACCTTTATGCCTACTTCTGCGGCCCGGATAACGGGCATAAAATTTACTGCCGGTATATACGGGTCTTTTCTTATATATGCCGGGTCGATCTTGAGAAGCAGGTGTGTCATCGTGGTATTGCCGGCGCACATAACCGCTGTAATGTCGTCGAGCGTAAGATCCTGTTCCTTTACAAGGCTGTATATAAGCGTATTGATTGTGTCGATTACAACGTGATGTAATTTCTCAAGACCTCGCGCCTCTTCTGCGTATATAATCCTGGAGATCACATCCTCTCCAAAATCAACCTGCGGATTGTAACTTGCCCTTGCACCCAACACCTTCTGAGATTTTAAATCAACAAGGTAAGCCACTATAGTGGTAGTTCCGATATCCAATGATACTCCAAAATTCTTTTCAGATCTATTGCCTGGCTCGATCAAGACCACTTCTGTGGTACCGTTCCTGTCTCCCAGTGTCGCCGTAACCTCCCAGTTACTTTCTCTTAAAAGACGAGGCAATCTCTTTATGTTGGCCAGGCCCATCTGCATCACAGGTATATTCCTGTCCTTCCTTATCTCTCTAAAAATCCTCTCAAGGTCTCCGCTGTTGTCATCAATAGAAGGCACGGGGAGCATTAGAAATAACTTTGTGGATAATGGGCCGTGTTTGAATACCTTTAAGCGCGCCTTGTATCGTTCTTCTTCTATCTTTTCTGCAGGCGTATAGAGACCGACGAGCCGCTTCGCCTTTGCCTCTTCTGTCAGCACTGCGATATCGCCCAATCGGGAAGCTTCAGGGACCAGCACTTCTATATCAGATTCAGGGATTGTCCTGCAGGCGAGCACATGCCCTTTCTTGCGCTCTTTTTCGGAAACCCTCCCTCTATGCTCGGTTACGTATTTACCCTTTTTGACAATCACCTTGCATCTGCCGCACACACCCTCCCCCCCACAGCTATTATATATATGTATGCCGGCCTTGATCGCAGCGGTCAAAAGGTCTATCCCTCTATTTACGGAGATAGATTTTTTCTCGGGTAAAAAGGTAATGATAAATTCCTTCATAACAACTAAAATTTTAACATGTTATGAAATATCGGTCAAGGAAAATAGAGGCTAGTGTAATGGGCAAGTTAGAGGTTTAACCTCGTGGATGTTCGAGGTTAAACCTCAAGAGATTGGCCTTACTTCTGTATTGGTTTTAATTCCGTGCCGTCGTCAGGTCAATATTGCGTGCTGGAGCTAAATTGCCTTCCTCAT
>CAJVXD010000146.1 GCA_913009675.1 uncultured bacterium
CAGTTAAATATTTTTTCTTGAGTTTATCTCCCGGCTCTGAAAAGAAAATTCTACAGAGATAGATTATATCCCGGCAAGATCTTTCTGTCAACCATTTTCAACCTTCCTCTGAAGAATCGAATCGATTTTTTTGGTAACCACCGGTCCCGGCGGCGAACCCGGTTTTTTGTAGAGGCAAGCAGAGAGGAAGGTAAAAAAGACATCATGGAGAGAAGAGTGGGGAAATTAGTTATAGGAGAAGAGGAAAAACATCCATCGGGACTATTTGAAGACAGAGCCCTCCCGCTAACTTTTTAACCAACTCATTAAAAAGGGGAAAAACTACCAGGGCAGAAAACGCATTCTCACATCATCAAGTTTTCCCGTTGGCGGCCTGCCCAGGAGATTCATAAACTCAAGAAAATCTAATACACTGTAGTAAGCATCGACATAAACAATAACTTGTATTCGGGGACCAAGATATTGTCTGCGGATTAGACGGATACCTTTATCAAGTAGTCCTTCATATTTCTCTATGTTGGTGATTTTATACAGGGAAATAACATTCATCATAATCAAACTAAAGTAGATATGATAGCTAATAAGAGGAGCTGTCTTCCCGGAAAAATGTCTCAGGAAATAACCCTGTTTTAGTTCCCGGTATTGTTTATTCTCCACCAGCGATCGGTCATCATATTCGTCAAAAGCTTCCAGTATTTGTCCGGCAGTGGCCACCGGCAGGGTGGTAATAAATCCCCACTGCTTTCTTTCTTCAACCGTTTTACCTTTGTATCTTGTAACCAGTAACCCGTTCAATTTACCGTCATAACTATCCAACGTCTCCAGATCCTTAAATCCCCATACCGTTAGACCTTCTCTCTCCGCTTTGATCCCACCCGCTATCTTCACTAACCCCTGCATATCTTTAAGAATATGCATGTTTTCTTTAAGAGGAACAATTAAGTGAATGCCTTTCTTTCTCCACTTTTTAATTCTTGCCCCATCTAAAAAGCCACGGTCAATAAGCAAAAGTCTTATCGCTCCCCCTCCCCTCTCATCAACTATCTCATCAATGAGCTCATCGCTCACCGTAATCTCATGCTCATTTATAGGCAGGAGTCTTGCCGCTTCGGCCATTACCTGCCCTTCCACTAATCTGTTTAAGGTAACCAGCTTAAATCCTTTCTGTCTCTTTTTCTTAAGCTTTGCACTACCATCTTTTGCAGGATTTCCTCCGTGGTCGTCATAGTCCCGGCCCCAGCG
Organism: uncultured bacterium; assembly: GCA_913009675.1. Classification (GTDB taxonomy): domain Bacteria; phylum Omnitrophota; class Gorgyraeia; order Gorgyraeales; family Gorgyraeaceae; genus CAJVXD01. Next base: position 1,243 of record CAJVXD010000146.1, read on the forward strand.
TAGTCTCCATGAACAACCATCTTCGTAGCATCCATAATATAGGTATATGTCCTCAGGGACTTATGTTTCCAGACTTCACGCCGGTGCTTACGAAAAGATTCTTCGAATTCTTTAGGGTCGGTGTGTTCTATGGAGTATCTCAGACTATCAACATTACAGGGTTTATTTTCTTCTTTGTTCCTATCCGCATCAAATCCTTCTCTTATCTCCCTGGCTGTGCAACCCAGAATCTTTAACACCCCCGGATCCTTAAACATCCCATCCTGGATAGAGTTGATTCCTCTTTCTCCCAGAACTAACTTTAAGGCCAGACTGTTATTGATAAACCAGCGGGGAATTTCACAGCTCTCCCGGACATCCACCTTGAGCTCAGAAAAAATATCCAATACCTTGAATAAGGCCATCACCGCTACTAATTCATCCAATCTACCCCATCCGGTCAACGAAGCATCATCATACTTGCCCTTCTTTAACATCTTCCGGACATAGGTCCCTTTTTCCTTCATGAGTTTATAGTCTGCCATCTATCTCCTCCTTAATAGAAGTATCTCCCGAATTTCCCCCATCAGTTTTCCTATCTCTTTATTTATTCTTTTAATCCTGGTTATATTGGACTGAAACTTTTTATAGTTCCCGGCCAGACGGCTTATTCTTACTAAATCTTTTTTATTTATATACTTAAGATTTGATTTGTTCTCTTCCTTATACGATAGATACCAGTAGGGTCCATGAAGCTTACCCTCCCTACAGATACACCTCTTGCTGCCGCACTTTTTGTAGCCTGGATTTTACAGTTCAGTAAAAGCAAGCTCGTCGAGACACCAAAAAACACTGAATTTTTAAGATCGGGGTCGGTTTCCAAAGGGTCTCAAAGTAACTCGGGTGGATTTGACCTGCTTCTTGAGGAAAAACCCCTCCAGTAGAAACACCTCTCCTGTCAATTACCGGTTCGCGACTAACCTGCCTGTGCCGTATCCGTCACGGCAGACAGGTTAAATTATTAAACCGTCTTTTCAAGCAAACTCCAAACACTGTAATCTGACTTTTATGTAGTCAAAGGTTCCCCGGAAGCGCCATCCTCTTGGTAGATGTAATATCCATCCCCTCTTCACCCTCTTGAAATTGCCCGGTATCAGCAAAAGCCGTCGGCGAATAGTATCCACCGTCCAGCGATTAGCTCCCCGGGGCATACATAATAGCTTGAAATAGATCATCACGTTATAAGCTAACTGCATATGCCCTAAATAGGCACAATTGGCCTCAAACTCCATACAGGGTAAGGCATCTGCTTCAAACCCTAATTTGGCTTCCTTAATACATCGTTCCAGGGAACAACGCTCTACACAGAATTTGAAAACATCTATCAGCTTGCCTTTCTTGTTGGTTACATAGGCGAAGTATTTGTAACGGCATCCCTCAAAAAGGTAACCTTGCTTCTGAGCATCTCTCTTCAGACGACGACTAAGGATGAAAGTGCGAGCTTTTTCCCAGGACTTGGGTTTATAGGTGATCCTGGCTATGGAAAAAGGACGACCCCTCTCATCTTCTCCTTCTACCCAATCATCTTCACTTAGTTCCATTATCCTCCCAGGTAATTTACCGGATAAAGCTGCACTTATCCCATAAAGCTGCCCGTTTGTCTCAAAGTATTCTATGTTCCCTTCAGAATAAATTGCCGCGTCTCCTCTCACTGCCTTTACCTTCGTCCCCTGAGGTAATTTCTTCAAAGTCTCTCGATGAAAATCCATAAAGTCTTTGCATAGATTCTCATCCCCCGGGCAGAGCTTCTGATTGACCATTACATCTAAACCGCCAATGAAGGCAAACTTGGGCTGGAAGGATGGTTTGTCTTTCTTGCGGAAACTGTATCCTCGAGCCGATTTCTCCTGCTTCCCATATACGGTGAAAACGCTGCTGTCATAATCAAGGACGATTCCACGCTTTCTCTTCTCGCCTCTTAGCTTTTTCCACAACCGCCGATTTAGATGGTTGTTCAGATAATCTAATTGCTTTACCTCATCCCGACTATAGCTTTTCAGATATTCTCCCATTGTCTTGCCCGTGGGTAGTCTTCCCAGTCGATAGCTGCCGCTTAGGAAAGGATCTTCTCTCAATGTCTCTATATGCATTAGCCTCTCTAATCCTAAAACTTTCATCTCTATCAGAAGTGTTCCTAAATCTACTATCCGGTATCCATTGGACCTTTTGGATATCCTGATGTATTGAGAAAATTCTTTCCTCAAATCCAAACGCTTGAAAAACTTCTTTATCAGGTTCTCTCCTCCATAGGCAGTTACCGTATCATTGTCAAACTTGATGTCTACCTTATCAGGATCAAATCGTCCCGGAAGATACTCCGGAGTAGTACGACAGTTCCTCTTGCGGCCACCTTTTTGTTTTCTCTTTGACTTTTTCTTCATCTTCCCGTAAAATAGGTCTCGTTGAATAGACATTGGCCTAGCCTCCTTTTCTTCTTTTGTCGTCTAAGAAGTATTATAAATTAGAAGGGAGGTGAGGTCAATCATAAAAGTTGTTGTTTGTGAAAAATCTATCGTCGGAGAACTTTTACCTCTCCGACGAGGCCAACCGTAAAATCCAGGCTAGTGTCCTGTTACCAACAGATCTTTACATTTGGAAATTTTTCTCATAATATTAGATCGGAAGAGCGTCGTGTAGGAAAGGGTTTAGATCTCGGTGGGCGCCGTATCCGTAAAAAAAAAACAAACAAAAGTAA
>CAJVXD010000147.1 GCA_913009675.1 uncultured bacterium
ACAGGTTGTCGGTGAGGGCTTCGGTCTGGATCGTCGTCACGTACCCGATCTTTTCTTCACTATCCAGTTCGAACTCTTTTTCGCCCAGGCACGGCAGGGCATGAACCAGGCCATGTTCAGGCAGGTGGTCGCCATCCTCAATGACGGTCTCGGTGATGCAGTTGCCTTCCGTCTGGAAGCGCACCACATGTCCCGCCTGCCACAGCCAGGTCTCCGCTTCGTAATCGCCATGACGGTGCAGACGTCGCTCCTGCATCTCAAACAGCTCGGGGTGCAGGGCACGTCGGTAGACCATAAGACGGAAGGTTTGCGTATTGGGTGATTTAGAACTGATGCTCATCGTTAACCTCGATTTTCGCGTAGACCCTGACAAAAATATAGCCCCGTATTATAGCCAATATCCGGCCTAAGGGAACCCCCCAAACGCCTTATTTCTCTTTTTTTAGTATCCCTGTCAGAAACCGTAAAACAGACTTGGATCAACTGCTTTATCCTTAGGCCCTCTCTAACTAAAAAATCTACCTCGTAATCCGGATGAGCATAAAAATACACCTCTTTGCCCCTCCGTAGAAGCTCTATGAAAACCGTGTTTTCTATTAATTTCCCGCGGTCAAGGGTAGTTTTAGGTGCGAGCGCATTTATAAGCCCTGTATCTATACAGTAAAGCTTTCTCGGGTGGTTGATTTGTTGTTTCACCTTAAATGAAAACGGACTTAACTGAAAAACAAGATACGCTTCTTCCATATAATCTAAGTAGTTTTTTACGGTATGGACACTCCTTATCCCAAAGGTATCCTTTATCTTACGATAGGTAAAGGGGGATGAAAAATTAGAAAGCGCATATAAGGCTATTTCTCTTAAATCCTTTACGTATTTGACATTATGCCTGAATATTATGTCCTGGGATATTATCTTATCAAAAAGCTCTCTTAAATAATACTTTTTAACCTCTACCTTAAACAGCTCCGGCATACCGCCGGTTTCTAAATATTCCCCCAGTTCTCTTTTTAACTTTGCCTTTTGTTTTGTGATATATAAATCTTCCCCGCGCATGGTAATGTTCTTAAACCTCAGGAATTCTTTAAAAGAAAATGGAAATAATTCCACGGTAAGATGCCTGCCGGTAAGGTGCGTGGCAAGCTCTTTGCTTAGGAGCTTGGAATTACTGCCGGTAACAGTGATATTATATCCCTTTCTTTTTAATCGGTTGACAAATAGCTCCCAGCCTTTAACATTTTGAATTTCATCCAATAGTATATATTTTAATCCTTGATTTATTTCTTCTAAGGTTTCAAGAAAATCGTTGAGGCCTTTTGATGTTACGCCGATTAATCTTTCATCATCAAAATTGATATAACCATAAGTTTCATCTTTTAAAAGCTGATGGCTCAGGGTAGACTTTCCGCATCTTCTTATTCCCATAACCGCTTTTATCAGATCTGTCCCGAAGATTCTTTTCGCTTCCGGCATAACATCCCTGTCGATAACCCTTCTTTTAAAAACCTGGGCTATTTCTTCTCTTTGTTCTAATAATACTTGCTTGATTATATGTTTTTCCATGCCATAATTCCTATTGCACAAAAATTTGTTATTTTGTGCAGTTCATTGCACATTAAACCCTTCCCTGCTTTATCCGAGAGCGAACTTTTTCGCGCGAGGCGTACATAGTTAAGGTTCGGTTTCGTGCGACGGCCTCGGACTGTTGGTGTTCTAAAGATGAACGATATTTATTTTAGCTTGTTGGCGGGGTGGTGTCAAGGGAAAAAGCATGGAAGAAAAGCATAGGGCATGGCTCATGGCTCATGGCTGATAGCTCATAGTTCATAGCTGATAGCTCATGGCTGATAGTTGAGGTTAAGGTTGAGGCTTTTCTGGCGAGGCATACATAGTCAAGGTTTGGGATCGGAGTCAACTATTGGGATTTTAGTTTTTTTAGGTAGTCTGAGAAGAAGGCGTAGAGGCTCAGTAATAAAAATGATAAAAGACCGGCTATGAGTATCTTTCTGGGGATCTGTCTTGACGACCGGGTCCCGCGGATAGCGGGGTCAAGGACCTTTACCATGGGTTTGACCGATGTGATGTCTAACTCGGTATTTATCTTATCGAGGTCGCGGACAGCGAAGTTTGCTATCTTTTCGGTGAGGAGGGGGTCTGAACCTTTTATGTCTATTGCCATGCCGGCTGATATTTCGCGTGTCTCTATCTTGTATTTAAATCCCGGCTTTTTATCGAGTCCGAACCTGTCCCTTATGTCGCTGGACATGCGCCTGCTCTGGAGGATGGAGATGATGATGTCGTTGGAAGAAGTGCCTCCTGTGAGCCCTGAAAGGCCTAAGAACCTTCCAAGAGAACCTCCTGAACCTGCCGAACTGCCGCCGCCGGTCGAGAGTATGGTTACTGTCGATACATAGGTGGTGGGCATAAACCATGATATAAGGCCTGTCAGGAACATGGATATCAGCATTACAGATAGTATAGCCTTCCACCATTTTTTGTAGATATCTATGTAGTATAATATATTAAAATCATAATCCATGTTAGTCTCCTTGTTATTAGGTATCCATAGATATTTCTATCAGCTATGAGCTATCAGCTATGCTTAATTCAACGCGGCGATGATGCCTACTCCTACTGCTATGCGGGAGAGGATCTCTACTGTGTCGCGTAAGAGCTGGCCGGGCGGGGTCCAGTATTTGAATTCCTGAGGGACTACTATTGTAGAACCCTCTTCAACCGCCTTTGACATCATAAATTTATTCACTGCCTCGCCATTGGCCTTTATGACGTATATGCCGGGCCTATCCGCGTGTTTGGTCAGGCCGCCTGTCCTGCGGATATAGTATTCTATGCCTTTACCACGCTCAAAAGGGACAGAGGTAGGATTATTTACGCTCCCCATGACTGTTACGGTAAAGGGCGTCTGCGGTATCTTTAACGTATCCCCGTCCTCCATCAGGATATCGTATTTGGTGCCTTTTAACTTGGATAGGGGCTTGAGGTTTATTACCATGCGGCCTTCTATCTTGACAGAGGCTATATAACCAAGCATCTCCCGTCTCATCTTTACGGACTCGGATACACTCTGAGGGCTTATGCCTGTACCTCTCCTTAATAATAGCGCCTGCTGTTCTTCGACAAGAGAACGGTTTTCACGTTCGATAAAGCGCTCCCTCATCTTTTCCTGCGCCTCCCGGATGGATTTACGCATAAACAGGGCCCCGTCCAGGAAGGCATTTTGGGTAAAACCGCCTGCGCGCCCGATAATGGAAGAGAGCCTTTCTCCCTCCATGATAGAATAGGTACCCGGATACCGGACCTCGCCTTTGATGGTGACTATCCTTCTTTCGGTAAGCCTTGGTTCTGATTTTACAAAAAGCGAGTCTCCTGAGCGGAGTATAATGTCCTTGTCAACCACTATGTTGATATCCGACAATTCCCTTAGGCCTATCTCCCGGATAACAGGCTGTTCCCCGGGCATGATATGGAATAGCTCCGCCCCTCTGATGACCTTGTCCTGTTTTAGGCCTCCTGCCCTAAAGATAAGATCCGATATCTTCATCCGGGGCGTAAGTTCGTATCTGCCGGGCCTGTTGATAGCGCCGTCTATCTCTACGAACGAAGGCGGCTCAACCTCTGAGCGGGAATAGACGAGCAGGATATCCCATTCGTCGAGAGGGACATCACTATCTTCTGCGCCCAGTGTTATGGCCTTTAGGTCTACGGGGATTATCCGGCGTGTCCTGTCTTTTGTAACCCTGGCTATCTCGGCCCTGGCCATATAAGAGATCGGAAGAGCGTCGTGTAGGGAAAGAGTGTAGATCTCGGTGGTCGCCGTATCATTAAAAAAAAAAAAAAAAAAATCTAAAAAAAAAAAAACAAAAAACAAGAGAATTTAGCAGCGGAAAAAGTGTTACGACACGTACAACACGTAGCAACAGAGAAGCA
>CAJVXD010000148.1 GCA_913009675.1 uncultured bacterium
TACTTCTCGCAAGAGGAGTTCTTTTTCTTCCAAAGAGGTTCTAATTGTATCTTCTGCTTTTCTGCGTTCGCTAATCTCCTGTTGGAGTTCGATAGTGCGTTGCTCAACCAGATCCTCCAGTTGAGAATGAACCCTGGCATTTTCAATTGAAATGGCAATCTGTGACGTAAGTATACTAAGAACTTCCATCCGTTGCGAGGTGAAAACTTTTGTTGTAAGATTATTTTCAAGATATAATACGCCCGTTGTTTTACCCTTATGAAATATAGGCATACACAGAATTGATTTGGGAAGTTTCGCAATAATATATGCGTCGGTATCGAACATTTTTTCCTCAGAGGCTTTATTCAGTAAAACCTTTTCTCCTGTCCTGAATACATATTGAACAATATTTTGAGAAAGCTCTTTACACTTTTCCAATCCCAGGGATTGTGGAAGAAAAATATCACCTGATTTTTTTTTAATCATGGCTTCAATAACCAACTCATGGTTTTTTTCTAAAACAAGAAAACCTTTTTCCGCGCCGGCATTTTCAATTATGATTTTCATCAAAGTATTCAGCAAATTTTCTAAATTGATTTCCTTTGAGATCTTCTGAGACGCTTTTATAACAGTGTTTATGTCTATAGGGGCAAGGTTCAGGGCTTGTTCGTTCTCCACCCTGGAAGTTATATTAAGTAATTCAGGATGAGAATTTAGCAAACTTACGGACTTCTCTTTTGCTCCCCACTTCTGATAACTGTAATATGATTCCAGCAGATAGGCCATGGCTATTTTGTTTTTGTTAATGGAAAAATAAAATTTAGAGGCAAGCTCATTGGCAATAGCTCCGTTTTGAATAAATCCGTTATCGTTTGCCGAGTCAATAGCCTGATCATAAAGATCCATTGCTGTCATTACGTTCCCGCTTATTCTTTCCAATTCTGCTTTAATTAAAAGGGTTTGGTGTAAATAATTTTCAGGACAATGTTCAGCGTAATGCTCAAATTGAGACAAAATAGACTGAATGTATTTAAGGTATTTTTTTTGTTCAGACTCATCTACTACCTCATAGGCAATGAAAAATGCAAGGCTTGCATGAAAATGAAAAACCGGATTGATAAACCCTCCTGGAGATTCAGCAGCATAATCCAATCCCTTTTCCGCATAATGGACCGCCTGTTCATAATCGGAAAAATAGTTGGCCAGTGATAATCTGCAGGTTGTGTACACAAGAAGGGAAAACCAATCATGTTGTTTATAGCTTTCTTCAAGGGCTCGGTTTATGTTTGGCCAGATTTTCCTGGATAATATTGTTTTATTTTCAGTCTTTTTCTTTAAATTAAATATTGTTGCCTTAATTGCGTAATAATATTGGGCCATATTGGGATCAATTTTTTCTAATCCCGGGAGGATTTTTATAATACTTTCTGAAACATCATTAATAGTGCCAGGTCCCCAGAAAGTCATAAACAGATGGATCATTGAGCAATAACCTGCCCATTGATATGAGCCGTTTTCCACGCCGCTGTAATAACCGTGCATTAAATGCTCTTTTGCCTTTTGTAATCTTTGTAAAAATGTGCCCTTCTTGAATTTCGAGGACCATCCCCTCATAATAACCCATCCCCCGAAACGAACCAAATGGTTACGCCATGGCCGATACCACCTCCTCCATCCTAATCTAATATTATGGAGAAAGAACAGCATGACAGGAAAGGAGAATATATTCAAGCCTATCATAAACAGATACCTGAACTGATAAAATCTTCCCATAATCTTTCTAATAGACGACTGTATCTCTTCTGCGCTCATAGGCGCGTCCGGCTCGAAAAGAGGAAAGTTACCATCGTAATATTCCCAACCCACATATTCCAGCGGATAGATCCTGTTTTGCCTCTGGAGCCTGTGCCGTAATTCTGTCCCGGACAGAGGCACGGGCAAGAGTATCTGTATAGTATCGATCTTGGCTTCCCTGATGAAACGCCTGAAGTGCCTTACCCGTTCTTCTGCCGACATCTTGAAATCTACATCATCCTTCAGGGGGTAGCCAAAGATGAACATGCCATGAACCAAAAATCCAAACCTATGATACTCCCTGGCAAGGGATATCATGTCCTTAGGCCTCACGCGTTTATTCATGGCCTTTAATTCCTCTTCTATGGGTGATTCAAAACCAATGGCTATCGTATTGATACCCGCTTGACGCATAGCAGAAAGAAGCTCGGAATCCCTGGCCTTATCCAACCTTATCTGAACACCCAAATCAAGCCTTCTCCCTATTTTCTTTTGGTAGGCCTCGAGCATATTACAGAATCGTATGGTTTCATCCCGTTGTTGTCCGAAGAGGTCATCAACGATAAAAAAATGCCTGGCATCCTGAGTCTCCAGAAGGAAGCTAATCTGCTCAAGGAGCCTTTCAGGAGAAGCAAATCTGGGTTTTCCTTTGACAGTGCAAAACTCGCAATCCATGCCGCAGCCCCGTATCCTTCCGACAGGATAGAGTTTAATCTTAGCGTACCGCACTAAAGAGAAATTAGGTAAAGGCAGTTTATCGAAATCCCTGATAGGCTCATTCTTCGGAGTAAAAATAACCTCCCCGTCTTTCAGGTAAGCGATGCCCCTTACCTGACTTAATTCTCTTTTGCCTTTCAGGGCCAAAAGGAGTTCTTTAACGGTCTCTTCCCCTTCGCCAATAACCACATAGTCAATGTGAGAATTCAATGCCTCGGATATATTATCTTCGGTAAAATGCTGCCCTCCGGCTATGGTGACAATACCCTTTTCTTTATAAAACCGGGCTATCTCATAGAGCCTCGGGATAGTGCTTGTCAAGCCGCCATAGAACCCGACAATATCCGCAGGCCTAAGCTGCTGCAAAAATTCGTGATCGGCTCCGCCTGTATCGCTTTTAGGCCCGTATCTACGGATGTTATTTTCATCGATAACCTCTACATCCCATCCCTCTATCTCATCCACGGCACTGGCGACACACACCGGCCCCAGGGCCGTAGTCGTCCTGGCAATATGAGAATAGATATTAAACGTGGGGAAGGCCGGTATTACTATCCTCAATCTATATCTTTTTTTTGATAAGTTAATCATAATCGATAAACAACTTAAAATGAATAGGTCAAAGATGATATGATACGCAGGTCGCTTTTCTTCGCGGCCTGCGACGGTTCAGCATCATAGTCCTCTATGATGCTGAGATCCATAGATAATTTCTCATTAAGCGGATTCTTTAACACTGTTTCTGAATGCAGCCTGTATTCGGTAAACCCATCCACGGAGGGATACAGCAAGATATCCTGGGAGACCCTGGATGCACCATAAAGCTTTTTTTCAAAAAAGAACCTGGGGACAAGAACGGCTTCATCTGAATCCGCTGTTCCGCCTTTATAATCTGTGTGCTCCACGCCGCCTGCTATCTCCGCCTTACCCTTCATCCCGGGAAGATCATAAAACCAGTACCCTATCCCAATGGAGGGGACCAGACGATAATCTATATTGGAAAAGCTATCGTGACCGGCCTCCACTTTATAAAAATCATACCACCTTTTGCTCTCACCTAAACTGAACGCATACCGCACCAAGGCATCCCATTTCTGGGCATCCATCTGTTTGTTTGACGAAGAGTAATAAAGGTCCCCTTTTAAGGTCCATTCGTCCACGTGTTCCCTCTTTTTATTGAGATCGGAAGAGCGTCGTGTAGGGAAAGAGTGTAGATCTCGGTGGTCGCCGTATCATTAAAAAAAAAAAAAAATAACAGATGAATATTGTACATTATTGAGTAGTGGAAAAGGTCTTATCTCAGGCCACCCCACCACCCGGCGACCGTCATACCACAGTAGACGGATCAGAGCGCGAACATGCAGTATGGTCGTCAGCTGTAG
>CAJVXD010000149.1 GCA_913009675.1 uncultured bacterium
TACACGACGCTCTTCCGATCTTGAAGCACTATAACCTTATCATCTTTAAAATGTATATCCTTCTCTATCTTTACCATAGCCTCTTTTAAGGTTACGACCTCTATCCTTTGTCTTTCACGATTTGCCTCATTCAATCTCCTTGCCAAACTTGCAGCCCTTTCAGGATCATCCGTTAATAAAAGTTCTACTGCCGCGTCAGCTGAATCCATGCGGCCTATTGCATTTATTCTGGGCCCTAATATAAAAGCTACCTCAAAAGACCCGGGTTCTTTCTTCTTCAAACCGCTTACCTCTATAAGCGCCTTCAGCCCTTTATTAGCGCCTCCGTTCTTTAGCAATTTTAAACCTTCTTTCACCAGGATCCTGTTTTCTCCGATAAGAGGGGCAACATCAGATATAGTGCCTAAGGAAACTAGATCCAGATGTCTCCAGACATTCTTGTTATCAAATATAGAACCTAATGCCTCACATAACTTAAAGGCAATGCTGACACCCGAAAGATCCCTGTCCGGATACGCACAGTCTCTTTGATGCGGATTTATAATACAATAAGCGGGAGGTAAAACCTTCGACGGTCTATGATGATCCGTTATTATCACATCTATATTATGCCGGTTAAGGGCCATGACTTCTTCACGACTCGATATACCGCAATCCACAGTAACCACAAGAGTTGCGCCTACCCTGAGGGCCTCTTTAACACCGGCTTCGCCCAGGCCATAACCTTCTGTAAGTCTGCGGGGTATATAGTAATCCGCCTCGAGTCCAAAATCACGCAGCGTAAATATAAGAAGTGAAACGGCTGTTATGCCATCCACGTCGTAGTCGCCGTGGACAAGGACCTTTTCCTTCCTGTTTATCGCCTTCTCTAAACGCTGCACTGCCTCATGCATGCCCTTCATTAAAAATGGATTATAGAGCTCTCTAATATCACCCCTTAAAAAGGTTTCCGCCTTATCAAAATCATCTATGCCCCGATTTATCAATAACTGTGCAATGATTCGAGATACACCTAACTTATCACTTAATCCCTTCTGTCGTATATCGTCACATTGCCTAATCTCCCATCGCGTCATTTGCCTGGCTCCATATGTATCGAAACGTCCGTTATCCCTTTTATCCTCTCCTTGAGGATAGATGCTATCCGGTGATTAATCTTGTGCGCTTCATTAACGTGTAGATTGGCATCTATAATCACATGCAGGTCTACGTGAACATCATCCCTCCTGCCTCTACTCCTTATCTTATGGACTGAGCTTACCCCGGCTATGCCTTTTACAATCTCTGAGATCATAGAATCCGCAATGACATTCGCATCACACAAGACATTGGAACTTGCCCTTAAGATATCAAGGCCTGTTTTCCCTATAAGGAGTGCTATCGATGTTGCAACGATTATATCGAGAAATGAAAACCCTATCTTTATCGAAATCAAAGTGCCTATCACTACCAGTGAGACAAGGACATCGCTCCTCGTATGAAAAGAGTCGCAGATCAATATGTCACTGGATAATCTATCTCCTTTATTACGTTCATAATTCATTACAAATATGTTAACCCCTACGGTTATAACCATAAGAAGAAAGCTCAACGCTGTAACATTAGGAACAACAGGATGCGCGATCCTCAAAAATGCCTCTTTTATAATATTAAAGGCTACCACAAAAAGTATTGCTGCTATTCCCAGTGTAGCCATGGTCTCAAACTTTTTATGGCCATAGGGGTGCTCCTGATCCCGGGGCCTGGCTGCAGCCCATATGCCCACGATACCTATTATGTTAGACGCACCATCCCCGAACGAATGAAATCCGTCAGCTGTCATTGAGGCGCATCTTGTAATCGATCCGTAAGCTATCTTGCTGAATGCCACAAGCCAATTCAAGACAAGAGTAAAGATAAGTACTCGCCTTATCTGTGAGAACCTATCCATAATATGTCGAGACGGCATACCGAAGTTACCTCCTATTGCCTCTTCTATGCCATAATATTACAAGCGGAGAAGCAATATATATCGTTGAATAGATGCCGGAGATCATCCCGATCAGAAGTGTAAACGAAAAATCTCTCAGCACCTCTCCCCCAAAAAAGAAGATAGAGCAGACTGCGAGAAGTGTCGTCAAGGTAGTAAGCACTGTCCTCGAGAGCGTATTATTCACGCTCATATTTATAATCTCTTTCATCGAGGCCTTGCGATAAAGTTTTAAATTCTCCCTGATCCTGTCGTATATAACAATGGTGTCGTTGATAGAATAACCTGCTATGGTCAAAAGCGCTGCGACTATTGTCAGGTTCAATTCTCTGCCGGTCACCGCGAGAAAACCCATAGTAACAAAGACATCGTGAAAAAGCGCTATTACACCGGCAGCGGCAAACGCAAGATTCTTAAATCTGAAGCCCACGTATATCAATATCCCTATAAGGCTCCATAATACAGCAAGCTTGGCGCTGTTTCTCAGATGCTTGCCTATAGACGGGCCTACCTTCTCTACGCGCATGATCTGCGAAGGATTATCCTTGAATTCTTTATCAAACTCATTTTTTATCTTAGTAGCGACATCTTTGGAGGTCTTTATCAAGACCTCGTTCTTTTCACCTACGCTCTGGATGCTAACATCCTTTATCTTGATATGTAAAAGGGCCTTTCGTATATCTTCTGTCTTAATAGGTTTGGCAAAAGAATACTCCTGCAACTGCCCACCCGTAAAATCAATACCGTAGGCCTTTTCCCCTCTGGAAAAAAATATAGTCATGCCGCTTATTACGACAATCGTATAAAGCGTCAAGGCAAGCCATCTCTTCCCTACAAAATCTATATTTGTCTTTTTAAAAAGCTGCAGCATGGGGAGTCTTGTAAACTTCTTGTTAGAGGTAACTATATCAAAGATGATACGTGTTACAAAGATAGCCGTAAACATACTGGCCAGTATACCTATTGAAAGTGTGACACCAAAACCCCTTATGGGACCTGTGCCGAATTTAAACAAAAGAGCTGCCGCAATAAGCGTAGTAACATTAGAGTCCAGTATTGCACTGAAGGCCTTATTATAGCCTGCCGCAACAGCACTACGTATGTGTTTACCCGTAGAAAGTTCCTCGCGTATACGTTCATATATCAGGACATTGGCATCCACTGCCATACCTATAACAAGTATAAGGCCGGCTATACCCGGAAGGGTCAACGTGGTATGAAACCATCCCAATGCGCCCAGGACTATTACAAAATTCAGCAACATCGCAATGCTGGCTACTATACCTGCGAAAAGATAATAGACGAGCATAAAACCCAGGACAAGCCCCACCCCTATCAATAATGCCCTTACGCCGCTTTGTATAGAATCACGGCCCAAAAGTGCCCCTACCGTCCTTTCCTCTTCGATATAGATAGGTGCAGGTAATGCGCCGGCACGCAATACAATGGCCAGGTCTTTTGCTTCATCCATACTAAACCTGCCTGTTATGCTGGCCCTACCCGATGGTATCCTTTCGTTTATGCGAGGGGCGGAATGCACCTTTCCGTCCAGTACAATCGCCAGGCGTTTCCCTACATTCTCTCCTGTTACCTTCGAAAAGATGGCAGCGCCTTTAGAATTGAATGCAATTGCAATATAGGGTGCGCTAAATTTATCAAACTTGACACCAGCAGAAATAAGTGTATCACCTGTCAATACAGATCGGAAGAGCGTCGTGTAGGGAAAGAGTGTAGATCTCGGTGGTCGCCGTATCATTAAAAAAAAAAAAATAACTACAACATTTACTAACAAAACTGGCACATTTCTTGTTACACATTCTATCTCACACTCTGTAACATACACAACACATTAACACACAACTTCCATCACTCATC
>CAJVXD010000150.1 GCA_913009675.1 uncultured bacterium
AATATGAATACTGATGAATAGTTGATGAATAAAAATAGAAAAGTATTTTTAGTTTTGTTTTTTTTTTTAATGATACGGCGACCACCGAGATCTACACTCTTTCCCTACACGACGCTCTTCCGATCTCCCACCAGCGTAACCCTTGGAAAATCCAAGCCCTTTGCAATCATCTGCGTCCCCACCAATATATCTATCTTATGGCCCTTAAATCCCGCAAGTATTCTCTCGTGCGTGCCTCGTTTACATGTAGCGTCACTATCCATGCGCGATATCCTTGCGTTAGGAAAAAGCCTGGCAAGCTCGCTTTCCACCTTTTCCGTGCCTATACCCCAGTATCTTAAATAGGAGGAATTGCACTTCGGGCATATATCGGGCGGGTCCATCTTATAATTACAATGGTGACAGCTGAGTTTCTTTGTATAAAAATGGTACGTCAGGCTAACATTACAGCGCTTACAGGTAAGGACATAACCGCACTTTCTGCAGCTTATAAATGTCGAGAAACCTCGTCTATTCAAAAAAAGTATGACCTGTTTACCCTCGGAAAGATCCTTTTCAATACCTATCCTCAATGACTGAGAAAATATATGGACCTTTCTTCTCTGCCCGAGTTCCTCCCTCATATCTACTACCTTGACCTCGGGCAGAAGCCTGGAATCAACCCTTTTAGATAGTTCGATAAGCGTATAACGGCCTGATGAGGCCGCATAAAAAGATTCAAGAGAGGGGGTAGCACTCCCCAGTATGACAGCTGAGTTTGAAAGTTCTGCCCTTTTTATAGCAACCTCTCTTGCATTATATCGGGGCAGGTTGTCCTGCTTATAAGAGGTCTCATGCTCTTCGTCCACGACCACCAGGGCCAGGTCTCTTACAGGTGCAAATATGGCGGAACGGGCACCCACGACAATCTGCGCCTCTCCGGAAGTAATCCTCTGCCATTCCGACGCCCGCCTGGAACCCAGAAGCCTTGAGTGAAGCACTGCTATCTTATCCTTAAATCTGGCCTTAAAGCGCGCAACGGTCTGGGGCGTAAGCGATATCTCGGGGACAAGCACGATGCTTGAACGGTTTAATGCCAGGGCATGCGCAATAGCCTGGATATATACCTCTGTCTTACCGCTCCCTGTCACGCCATGAAGCAGGAAAACCCTGTGAGTTTGTCTGTCTATGGACTCTTTTATCGAATCAAGGGCATGCCTTTGTTCCGCAGTAGGCAAAAGGTCTTTATCCGAACCATCTATAAATTCTATCTCCTTGTCCTCTCTCTCTTTTTTCTTTCTGCGTCCTTCCGGTTTAAGGGCCCTCTTAACCACAGCAGGTACTGCTGCCGAGATCGCCTGGCCCCACGAAGAATAATAATACCTCGATATCCACCTGGTAAGTTGGAGTATCTCCTTATCCATAACAGGTGCTGCGTCAAGCACGCGTATCACAGGCTTAATAATCTTGACCTTGCATCGTAAAGAAAGACCCACCACATAGCCTGTCACAACCCTGTTCCCAAAGGAAACCTCTACAGGACTTCCGACCCTTACCTTTTCCCTGAGCCCTCCAGGAATAGAATATGTAAAAGGTCTTTCGATAGGGCGATTGACAACAATCTCTGCGTATTTTTTAATACCCATATTTATTCTGTCTCCGACTCGACAGCAGGATATTACCCCAGCTCTTTCATGATCTTCTTCATATCCTGCCAGACAAGTTTTTTAGCTCCGGGATTACGTAAAAGATATGCAGGATGGTATGTCGGCATGAACCTTATGCCCCTGCATTTGTGCCACTCGCCTCTTAATCTGGTTATAGGGGTCTCTGTTTCTAAAAGGATCTGGGCTGCGAATTTACCGAGCCCGCATATGACCTGCGGTTTGATATAATCAATCTGCCCGTAAAGATACTTTATGCAGTGAGAGATCTCGTCAGGGAGAGGGTTTCTGTTTTGCGGCGGGCGGCACTTGAGTATATTAGAGATATATACATCCTCTCTTTTTAATCCCATTGCCTCTATTATCCTCGTGAGAAGCTCACCTGCCCTGCCTACAAAAGGCCTTCCCTGTATATCCTCCTCATAGCCTGGCGCCTCTCCGATAAACATAAGCCTGGCCTTTGTATTACCCGTTCCAAACACAACATTCTTGCGCATCTTTGAAAGCCCGCACATCCGGCAACTCGTTACCTCTTCTTTAATCAGGGAAAGATCGTCCTTTTTCTTTGGAGATAAAAGATATTCATGGATCCCGCATTCCTTCTCCATCTGAAAATAAGCCCTTATCTTTTTTAAAATATCATTACTCATAAAGTGAAAAAGCCGAGGGCCGGCCTCGGCTTTTTTTCTTATGGCCGCGGGTGGAATCTCTTGTGGATAGACTTAAGCCTGTCCCTGCTTACGTGTGTGTAAATCTGCGTAGTGGATATATCAGAATGACCCAGCATCTCCTGGACTACCCTTAAATCAGCGCCCCTTTCAAGTATATGCGTAGCAAAAGAATGCCTGAGGCTATGAGGGGTAATCTCCTTTTTAATCCTCGCCTGCCTTGTATATTTTTTTATGGTCTTCCAGAATGCCTGCCTCGACATCGGCCTGCCTCGTCTTGTCAGGAACAAAAAATTTGAAATTCGTTTTTTCAAAAATGCCGGCCTTGATTTATCGAGATATCTCAATATGCCCTCTTTTGCCTTTTTCCCGAAAGGCACTATCCTCTCTTTATTGCCCTTTCCGAAACACCTTACAAAACCGACGTCCATATTGAGGTCGTCCATTTTCAGGTTGATAAGCTCAGAGACCCTCATACCCGTAGCATACATGAGTTCCATGGAGGCCCTGTCCCTCATACCTATCAAATCCCTGAGATTGGGCATGGTTAAAAGTTTCGCAACCTCTTCTATGCTCAATGTAAAGGGGAGCTTCTTCCATAGCTTCGGCGATTCTATCACGCTCGTAGCATCCTCTTTTATCCTGTTTTCCCTCGTTAAGAATTTAAAAAAACTCTTCAGGCAGGCAAGCTCCCTCGAGATAGAATTGGCCGAAAGCCCCCTGTCCTTCTCTCCCAGCATAAAAGAAGTAATCAGCTGTCTTGTAACATTGTCGATAGATAAAATACGCCGGGATTTAAGATAGCCAAGAAATCTCCCAAGGTCCCTCTTATACGAGATCAGGGTATTGTCAGCCAGCCCCCTCTCTACAGAAAGATAGCTTATAAATTCTTCTACAAGTTCAACCATAATATGCTATGTCCCTACCTGACATGGTTATCTGACAAACGGGTTAGCAGCCTTTTCGTGCCCTATAGTAGACCTCGGGCCATGGCCTGGATAAACTATATAATCATCGTCCAGCGTAAAAAGCCTTTCTTTTATAGAACGCACTATATCCTCCTCTGAACCATAGGCAAAATCTGTCCTGCCGATCGCTTCATAAAAAAGGGTATCGCCTGTAAAAATAACCCCCTCTCCTTTAAGACAGATAGAGCCGGGCGTATGCCCGGGAGTATGGATAACCGTCAGGGTATGACCGCCCATCTTTAAGAGATCACCGTCCTCCAAAAGCCTGGACGCAGGCTCTGTCTTCAGCAAAAAACTAAAGACGCCTGAAAGATTCTTTGAGGGGTCCTGCAAAAAGTCGGCATCCAATCTATGTATCCATACAGGCGCTCCCCACTTACTGTTTGCACCGATATGGTCCCCATGTCCATGTGTATCTATAACTGAGAGTACCTTAAGGCCCTCCCTATCGATTAGCTTTTTTATCTTTTTATAATCCCCAGATCGGAAGAGCGTCGTGTAGGGAAAGAGTGTAGATCTCGGTGGTCGCCGTATCATTAACACAAAAACACCACTCACACTT
>CAJVXD010000151.1 GCA_913009675.1 uncultured bacterium
AAATAATTAAGAATATATCTTAATAATTATTTTTTCTTTGCTTTCTTTTTATTTCTAAAGATAATAACACCCATTCCAGCAAGAATTATTAAAATACCCATTCCAAGCCCAGTTCCAACACCTGATTTAGCAAAGCCAATTACAGACCCTGTTATGCCTCTGCCAAGCTTTCTTTGAGAGACTGTGCACTCTTTTTCTGTTTCTGGTTTATTTGTTTCTGTTCCGCATGAATTCTTATCAGTGCAGACTTTTTTTTGAATTCCTCCAACACAATCAAGCCAGTTAGAACATTCCCAGTCTTCAACACAATTTGCATTATTTAGATTTATTAATTGGGCTGTAGTTGAACTGCTCGTACTTCCTCCACCAGGAGAAACATCATTATTATTTTCACTAATTGGGAAATTAACTTTTTTAACAATTTTATCTTCAGGATCGATTCCGAGAAAGAGGAACTGGTCCTGCAGAGGAGGATATGAGACATGAAGAAATGTCCTTATTGCGCAGAAGAGATACAGGATGATGCGATCAAGTGCAGGTTTTGCGGAGAGTTTTTGCAAAAGAAACAAACGGTCAATTGGTATTACAAGACCTCCTCATTGGTAGTTACTTTCTTATGCGTTGGCCCCCTGGTACTGCCCCTGGTCTGGACGCATCCCCGGTTTAATCGCAATACCAAGATAATAATAACAATTATAGTTACTATCTTAACTTATTATGCATGGATTATGCTGGCCAGGTCATTTAAGATCATCAGCTCTTATTACAGTCAGGTGTTTTATTAAAAGGTGATAAGTAAGGTTTGATTTTGATTGATCGGCGTGCTTCAAAAGAAAGGAGGCCAAAGATGGCCGGGAAAGATGAACGGATCGACGAGAAGCAACTTTCGGAATTGAGGTTTGTCCATTATGTCTCAATCCTGGCAAATTCAGGGATGCAGCAACTCGGTAAGATTATGAATCCTATGACCGGGAAGGTAGAGAAAAATCTCGAGGCAGTCCAGGCAACTATTGAGCTTTTATCAATGTTGAAAGAAAAGACTAAAGGTAACCTTACGAGCGATGAGGAAAAGGTTGTTTCGGATGCCCTGGCCAACCTCCAGCTGAATTACGCAGATGAAGTGAACAGGGGCAAAATAGAAGAAAAGAAATAAGGCGATATTTATTTTATGCAGCAGGATTTCCAGGGTGATGGTTAAGGCCGCGAAATTATAACCGGGGTTATTCAGATTTGTATGAGATTCGCCGTAAGTAGAGACAAAGAGGAGGCATTAAAGGCGAGGATGGATTCGCTGGGGATAAAAGAAGCCGACATAGAGGAGAAATTCATACGCTCAAGCGGGAAGGGCGGACAAAAGGTAAATAAGACCTCCTCGTGCGTCTATCTTAAATACCGGCCTACGGGTACCGAGGTCAAGTGCCAAAAAGAACGCTCCCAGGCCCTAAACCGGTTTTTTGCCAGGAGGATACTCGTCAATAAGATTGAATCGGTTACGCTGGGCATAGAGGGAGAGGAGAGAAAGAGGATAGAGAAGATAAGACGTCAAAAACGAAGGCGTTCCCGCAGGGCAAAAGAGAAGCTCTTGAGATATAAAAAAATACACTCCGAAAAGAAGAAACTGCGTAAGTCCCCCTCTATAGAATAATTGGCAGGATCTCTAAATGTAACCGGACCTTAACTCAATAATGCTCAACAGGCTTTAGCGCGAATGACATGACAAGGATCCAGATAAAAATCAGCGATATTACAAAAGAGCATGTTGATGCGATTGTAAATGCAGCTAATGCATCATTATTAGGCGGTGGTGGAGTAGATGGGGCTATCCATAGGGCTGGCGGGCCGCGGCTTTTGGAGGAATGCCGCTCATTGGGCGGCTGTAAGACAGGCCAGGCAAAGATTACCAATGGTTATAATCTCCCGACAAAATATGTAATACATACAGTCGGTCCTGTATGGCATGGCGGCAGGAAGAACGAGGATCAGCTACTGGCGACGTGCTATACAAACTCCCTAAAAATAGCTAAGGACCATGGCCTCAAGACAATAGCCTTTTCAGCGATAAGCACAGGGGTATATAGATTTCCAATAGATAGGGCGGCTAAGATCGCCATAAAGACAATCAAGGCATTCCTCGTCAATAATCCGGAAATAGATAAGGTCGTCTTTGTATGTTTCAGCAGGGATGTTTATGATTCTTACCTGAATAATGATGCACGAGATTGCTGAAATACTGTCATTACTCAAACAGTATTTATAGGAGCTAAGATGGATAAACTTACAGGAGAAGCGTTTGTATTGATTGATTTAGTAGATTACCGGGATGGTTCGGTAGTGAGCAAGCAGATAATAAAGAAAGACACCGGAACAGTAACTTTATTTGCCTTTGATGAAGGCCAGGGATTAAGTGAACACACGGCTCCATTTGATGCCTTGGTTTATATCTTTGATGGCAAGGCAGAGATCGCTATAGATGGTAAATCCAGCTTGGTGGAATCGGGCAGCATGGTTATTATGCCGGCCGGTAAACCGCATTCTTTAAAAGCAATAAAGCGCTTCAAGATGCTTCTTGTAATGATAAAAGAAAAGAGTTGATATGCAGTACAGTAAAGGCGAGATAAAACGGGTGATCTTGGTCAGGTTTGACGATGGGGATATTTTAATCGATGATATCAAGAAACTGGCGAGGAAGGAGCGGATCTCAGCTGGTGTAATGGTGTTTATGGGGGCCTTGCGAAAAGGGTACGTTGTTACTGGCCCAAAGAAGCCTAAAATACCGCCAAAGCCGCACTGGGAGGGCTTTAAGGATGCATGGGAGGTGGTCGGCGTGGGGACTATCTTTAAGGGCCAAAAAGGGGCCGAAGTACATATCCATGGGGCACTGGGTAAAGGCAAAAAGACACTGACGGGCTGTATCAGGAAGGATTCCAGAGTATTCTTATTAATAGAGGCCGTGATATTTGAATTAAAGGGCATAAAAGCCGAAAAACAGCTAGACCCTGAGACGGGTTTGAGCCTCCTGAGATTTTTATAACCCACCTAAAGATCTCTTCAGAAAAAAAAGACTTCTGCGCCTAAAGCATATCGCAATCGTTTATAATTTATAAGAGGATGATAAGGGTGTGCTCAGGGCATCTAAACCATATAAACCTGGTTTCTTCATGGTTGACCCCAAGCGCCTATAATGTATCTTATGTTAACCTGGCTATATGGAAAAAGGAGCCGTAAGTATATATGGCTCAACGAGTTATGGCTCTTTGTGAAAACCCTGTGGATAACGCTATTCTCTCTGTTGAACAGCAACGCCGACGTAAATACTGCTCGAGCGAATTCGCCCATGGCGAACACCCATACCAATACTGTTCGAGCGAGCGGAAACGAGTCGAGAACTCTGGAAAGCTTATTTATACGCGTGATTAGCCCCATTCCAGGCCTTTATAGACTAGATTATTGCTAGGGTATGGTAATTTACCTCTCCCCTGCTATGGAGCTGTTTTTCCCATATAAACCTATGAAGCCCTCTTGATTTGATGAATTAAGGCGGAATGCCGAGTGCCCATTTGAATAACCGTTTGGCGCGAGGCATAAACCCATCGACCCCTGGTTTTTAGGGGTCGATATAAACCTACTTGGTAGAATGGAATCCTATTGGTCCTTTTGGCTTTGGCGGCGGCTCGGGCTGTTGTGTGAGCTGTTTAATGATCTCAAATATCTCTATTATCAACTTATCATGTTTGTC
>CAJVXD010000152.1 GCA_913009675.1 uncultured bacterium
GAACAAGGTACGTTTCTCAATGCGATAATTGTGATTAATATTTTTTTGTTTTTTTTTGTTTTGTTTTTTTTTTCAAGCAGAAGACGGCATACGAGATATATCAGTGTGACTGGAGTTCAGACGTGTGCTCTTCCGATCTGAGCCAAACGCAACCTTTTTAGGCGGCCCGATAACCTCCTTGGAAGATCCCTCCTGTCTCAAACCGACTTGTTCTATACAGCAGATTAAGGTAGTGGCTGTGCCGGCTACATAGGCCTCTCCGCAGGCAATACGCAACGAAGCAAACCGGGCCAGCAGATCTTTTTTCAGCGAGTTAAGTGCCGGCCTTACGTAATCCGACGGCAGCTCTTCGACCCTGATCTCCAGCAAGAAATCTCTATATCCTCTCTTCATATCCATTTTTCAATCTAAGGACTTAAGCCCTCCTTAACAATGAAACCCTAAAAGGGTTAATTCCGCAGTAACAACTTTACACTTAAAGCCAGGCTTCAGGTCTAAAGTTAAAGCGTTATTGCCTTAAGGTAAAGTTCGGCACAACGCTTAGCCAGAGAACGTATCCTTCCGATATAACTAGGCCTTTCGCTCTGACTGACAGCGCCACGGGCATCGAGAAGATTAAAGGTATGAGATGCCTTTAAAACAAAATTGTATGCAGGGTAAACAAGCTGCTTATCCAGCAAGGCCCCTGCCTCCTTTTCAAAGACATCAAACAGCTTGAGATGCATCCCTATGTCTGCCTCTTCAAAATTATATCTTGAGTATTCCACCTCCTGCTCCCTATGGAGGTCACCATACTTCAGACCCTGCTGCCATTCCAGGTCAAACACATTAAATCTATTTTGTATAAACATGCATATGCGCTCAAGGCCATATGTAATCTCGCACGGGACAACATCAAGCTCCACCCCGCCTATCTGCTGAAAATAGGTAAACTGGGTTATCTCTAGGCTATCGAGCCATACCTCCCACCCAAGGCCGGAGGCGCCAAGACTGGGAGACTCCCAGTCATCCTCCACAAATCTTACTTCGTGCGCCTTTAGATCAATGCCCAATGCCTTAAGGCTTTGCAGGTATACCTTCTTTATATTACGCGGGCTCGGCTTAAGCAGGACCTGATATTGATAATAAAACTGCATCCTGAGGGGGTTATCCGCATATCTTCCATCAGTGGGGCGTCTTGAAGGCTGGACATAGGCCGTGCGCCAGCCGTCTTTCCCGAGAGACTTAAAAAATGTGGCGGTGTGAAATGTCCCTGCGCCTACCTCTGTATCAAGCGGCTGGACCAGGATACACCCCTGGTTTGTCCAGAATCTACCGAGTTTATCAACCACGTCTATGAATGGCAATCTTCTCATATAATTGTAGATCCCCGCGTTCTTACTGTTACGAGCCCTGCTCGTCCGTCAAGCCGGCAGGCAGGGTATTGAAGGACGTTCGGCCAAAGATATGTTGTTTGTAGGGCTGGGCCTCACTCTGTTTTATTTTGACAGGCAGTCTTTTTAGTTGTTCGTTGAGCATATGTTTCGCAAAATAAAGAAGCCTTCAATACCCTGCCTGCCGGCTTGACGAAAACCACCTTCATCCTCGCCTTTACAGGTGGGGAATTCCCGCCGGATTAAACTCGAAGACTACTATATCAAGGCCAAAATTAAGGCCACATCCTGCCCGAACCTCTAACTAACGGGCGAGTATCGGATTCTAATCCAAATACCTTAAGGGTTTTTAAGGGCCTGTCTAAATTATCCCCTATTATCTCTCTTGTTATTTTTTTTATCTCTTCTCCCACTTCGCGCGTTAGGTTTATCTTTGAAGAGACCTGCCAGTTTCCCCTTTCGAAATGCAGAAGGCTCGATCTTGCCCCTTCTGTCAATTTCAGGCTCTCGCTTCCCGGCCACAAGCCCAGCGAGATCAAGAATCTTACCTCAAAAAGCCTTGCGGTAGAGGCCGGCTCTTTTCCGGCATTCAACAGCCTCAGGCTGTTCAGAAAGACACCGAATATCTCTGCGGAGTCTCCGTCTCTTTCTGTAAAGACATCCACGAGCTCCAGGATATAATAGGCGACCGAAACCCTCGATAACTCGGTTAAGATGTTGAGAAATACCTCCTCTGTCTCACAGTGGGATATGATAAAAAGGTCGCTTTTTCTCTTTTCGTAATAGACTATTCGATTAAGGCCGAAGAAAAGGGGGTTGAGATCGCCCCTTGCCCTTGTGCCCCTCGCACCCTTTAAAAGGCCATGCACCTTGCCAAAATCCCTTGTGTAAAAAGTTAATATGAAACTAGTTTCCCTGAAGTCCTTCTTTTTCAGAAGCACTGCATCCTGCGTTTGAATTGTCATAATGTGCCTTCGGGGTAACCGCCCCGCCTGAGATAACCATCTTCATGGCCTCTGTCACTGACATATCCAGGGGGATCGTGTCTTTTTCCGGGACCAGGACCAGGACCCCGGATGTAGGATTTGGCGTAGTCGGCACAAAGATACTCAAGATCGCTTCCTTTGTCTTTTTCTGGATCTCCCCCCTTGTCTCCGATACAACAAACCCTATCTGATAAAGGCCTTTTCGCGGATATTCTATCAAGGCTACCCTCTGAAAGATAGTGTTTTTCTGCACAAAAAACGCAAATGAGATCTCTTTTATAGCCCTGTATACCGTGCTGACCATCGGCAGTTTGCATAAAAGCCTCTCTCCAAAACCAAAGATATTCCGCAGTATAATTATCCTCGTCCCAAAACCTACAACGACCAGAAGTATTAGCAGTAAAAAGAATATGGCAAACTTTGTCAGGACCTCTATATTCTGGGCAGGGAGCCATTTCCCCAGTATATTCACAATAGGTTCCAGCAAAAGCAGATTGAGCTTGTCTATTATAAAATAGAGCATCCAGAATGTGAGCACCACAGGTATCACAACCAAAGCGCCGGTTAAAAAATTAGCCCTGACCCTCGAAAACATATTTAAATCCTCAAAAGCTGAAAGATAAAAAGCGTTACCAAAACCCCAACTACAGCGCCTATAACCACCTCTAAGGTAGAATGAACCTTGTCCCTGACCCTGGACCTTGCAACCAGAAAGGCGAGGACAAATACGAGAAATATCACAAGGCTGTTAGGATAAAGGAGTGATATCAGTGTCCATATAGAAAAGGCTACGGCACTATGGCCGCTGGGCATACCCCCTCGAAGAGGGGTCCCGGTGCGAAAAATAATCTTACTTAAAACCACCAGGATGAGCACCGTAAGAAAAACGATAAACGTAATATGCCAGCTGGATTCCCGGATCCTGAGGATATTATCCTCTAACCTGAGGCCGACCCTGCTTACAAACAATATATACGCTACGACTACTGCAGCCAGGGCGCTCAATAAAACCGCCCCTGCGCAGATATCCTTGACTATCCTGGCCAGGGGATGAAATTCTTCCTTGACGAGATCTATTGTGTGCTCAATGGCCGTATTTAACATCTCTGCAAACAAAACAAATGCTATAGTAAGGCAAAGGGTGATTAACTCTATATACGTAAAATTTAAAAATATGCCTGACAGGAGTACGCTCAGGCCGATTAAAAAATGCAGCCTCATGTTGCGCTGGCTTTTAAAAACGTAGACAAAGCCTTCTATGGCAGAATTAAAACTCTCCACTAAACTCCGTTGTTTCACATCAACCTCAGTAATTCTCTTTGTTTCAACTCCATCCTTTTTCTGCCGCAGG
>CAJVXD010000153.1 GCA_913009675.1 uncultured bacterium
CGTCGCTGCAGTTACGATTGAAGTCGTTGATCACGAAATCATATTTTTTAGCAATTATTTTTTTATTTTTATTTTTCTTGTTTTTTTTTTTTGTTTTTTTTTTAATGATACGGCGACCACCGAGATCTACACTCTTTCCCTACACGACGCTCTTCCGATCTATACTTGCGGGATTTAAGGGCCATAAGATAGATATATTGGTGGGGACGCAGATGATTGCAAAGGGCTTGGATTTTCCAAGGGTTACGCTGGTGGGGGTCATATCTGCCGACACTGCCCTCAATCTCCCGGATTTCAGGTCCGCGGAAAGGACATTTAATCTGTTGACCCAGGTGGCTGGCCGTGCGGGGAGAGGGGACCTTGGCGGCAGGGTTATCATACAGACCTATACGCCTCTTCACTACGCAATCCAGGCGGCAAAGAATCACGACTACAATAGTTTCTACTCCAAAGAGATATCCTTTCGCAAAGAACTGAACCTGCCTCCGTTCTGCCACATGGCAGTCCTGACCTTAAGGGGCAGAAAGGAAGAAAGGGTTTTCAAGGCCAGCGAGTTATTGAGAGATAAACTGGTAAAGAAGGATAAGGCTAAAAAGGTGGAGATCCTGGGCCCTGCGCCGCCGCCTATATCACGCATGAAAGGCACATACCGCTGGGACCTGATTCTGAAGTCAGGTAAGGTAGAGGATATAACAAAGCTTTTAAGAGGGGTCGTGGGGGTTCGTAAGAGAGAAGGCGGGATGGTAATGACAGTGGATATAGAACCATATTGATTCACTGACTTGTTCGAGGTTAAACCTCGAACACTATTCTTACAGTGGCTTAAGCATCTCCGTGTCGCTAGGATCTATTTTTAATGCCTGTTCGTAGTTAGACTTCTCGTTCCTGCAATCTCCTTTTTTATAAGCGCTTCGGACGACAGAGTACCTTTATTGTAGAATTCCTTTAGATCTTGCTGGGATATCCCATTCATCATATATCATAATTCTACAGCACGCTTATAGGACGCTTATGTGATTGTCAAGATGGAATGCATGTGTTAAAATAATCCTGTTGCATGGAATTTCAAAGTTCTCGACTCGGTCCTTCGGGCCTCGTTCGAACAGTGAGCTATCAGCTATGAACTATGAGCTATACAGGAGATCAATATTAATATGCACTTAGAGATCAAGGTATACCCGGATACCATGCTGAGGAAAAAGGCAGGATCTGTTAAGAAGATAGGCAAGGAAGAACGGAGGCTCGCCTGCGATATGATAGAGATTATGCGCAGCGCCAATGGCCTGGGGCTTGCAGCGCCTCAGGTAGGGATAAGTAAGCGTATTATAATAGCAGGGGACACAGAGAACAAGAGCTCGGCAATAGCGCTTATCAATCCTGTCGTAGTTAAGAAAAGAGGCGTGTCGCATTTTTGCGAGGGGTGTCTCAGCTTGCCTGGCCTGACGAGTGATGTGGTGCGTCCTGATTGGGTCATAGTAGAGGGGTTCAATCTGGACGGAGAAAAACTGAAGATTGAAACGGCCGGACTTTTAGCCAGGGTCCTTCAGCACGAGATAGACCATCTGAACGGTGTGCTTTTTATAGACCGCATTGGATTATTGAGGCGAAAAAGGCTTATCAGGCAGTTCTCCTCGAAACTATAGTACAAAAAAGCCGGGGTTTGGACTCGGCTTTTTCAATAACTTACAGCTAAAGTATGAAGATTGTATTCTTCGGCAGCTCGGAATTCGCAGTCCCTGTTTTAGAATCCTTGAAGGCTAAACATGAGGTTGTGCGTATTGTTACGCAGCCTGATAGAAAAAAGGGCAGGTCCTCGAGCCCCAGTCCTACTGCCGTAAAGGCTGCTGCCAATAAACTGGGCATAGAGGTATTTCAGCCTGCCGACGTAAATAGTAGAGAGTCCGTAGGATATTTAGAGAAGTTCAAGGCTGATATATTCACGGTAGTGAGTTTTGGACAGATATTGAGCAAGGGGTTGCTGGGCCTACCGAGGGTGTTCCCGATCAATCTTCACGCATCCATTTTGCCGGGATATCGCGGCGCAGCACCGATAAACTGGGCCATTGCCAATGGCGAAAAAGAAACGGGAGTGACTATTATAAGGATGAATGAGAAGATGGATGCAGGTGATATTATTTTGAAAGAGACTGTGCCCATAGGTAAAGATGAAGATGCTATTATGCTTTCAGAAAGGCTTTCCGAAAAAGGGGCCGGGGTTTTATTGAGGTCGCTGGATTTAATCGAAAAGGATAGTGTGATTTTTAAGAAGCAGGATAATACCAGGGTGAGTTACGCCCCTAAACTAGAGAAGAAGGACGGTCTCATAGACTGGGAACAGAGTGCAGAAGAGATCCATAATAGGATCCGTGCATTTGTGCCATGGCCCGGATGTTTTACATACTGGCACCACAAGATGGTCAAGATATGCAAGGCGCAATTTGATCTTGGGCCTATTGTCCCTGATTCACGGCCGGGTATGGTCTTAAGCCTTAGCAGTGAAAATATAGCAGTCGCCACAGGAAGAGGTATCCTCAGGATACTGGAGCTGCAGCTTGAATCAAGGTGCCGCATGAAGGTGGGGACATTTATTGCCGGACATAAAGAAATGACAGCCGGCGTGGTTTTTTCATTGCAGAAATAATTTTTCATGTTATAATTAGTCTCTAAATATGCCAGAGTTAAGAAAAGATCCAATAATAGGACGCTGGGTTATAATATCCACTGAAAGGGCGAAGAGGCCAAGCGATTTTAAGCCCTCTCGCCAGGATAAAGAAGAGGGTTTCTGTCCTTTTTGCGAAGGCCACGAGAAGACTACGCCCCCGGAGTCCTTTTCCGTAAGGAAAAAAGGTTCAAGGAAAGATGGCCGTGGTTGGAATATAAGGGTGGTGCCGAGTATCTCCCAGAGGTTGAATCTAGAAGGCAGGCTTAACCGCAGGGGCATAGGTATGTATGATGTGATGAACCCTGTTGGCGCCCATGAGATAATACTGGAATCGCCCAGGCACTATACGGGTATACATGAGTTATCCATCAAACAGATAGAACTCGTGATAGGTGCGAGTGTCAATCGTATCGTAGAGCTCGGAAAAGACCCGAGGCTTAAATATTGCCTCCTCTTCAAGAATCACGGCTTAAAGGCAGGCGGTTCAAGGGTTACCAAGCATGTGCGTTCGCAGATTATAGCCACGCCTGCCACGCCAAAGAGAGTCAAAGAAGAACTCTACGGAGCACGTTTTTATTATCAATTTAAGGATAGATGTATATTCTGCGACATGGTAAGGCAGGAATTGGATACGGGTTCGAGGATTGTCATGGACACAAAGAATGTAGTCGCCCTTGCGCCGTATGCCTCGAGATTCCCCTTTGAGATATGGATATTACCGAAGAACCACTCTTCGGATTTTATAGATATAACAGGGGATGAGGTAAAGGACCTTTCAAGGATATTCAAGAAGGTCTTTCTCATGCTTTCAAAGGTCCTGGGTGATCCGCCATATAATTATATGCTTCATACCGCACCCTTCAGGCACGCGAAGAGGCCCGGTTACTGGCACACTATCAAAGAAGATTATCACTGGCATATAGAGGTTACTCCCAGGGTAACCCAGGTAGCCGGTTTTGAATGGGGATCGGGGTTTTATATAAACCCGACCCCGCCCGAAGAGGCAGCAAG
>CAJVXD010000154.1 GCA_913009675.1 uncultured bacterium
ATTATGACGTAGACCATATAATTAAAGGAAGCGGTTCAGGCGCAAGCGTTAGCACGGACGACCTGACTATTTATAAAAAGGAGTTAGTGCTTTACGGATATTCGGATTATGAATTGTTTAAGAAATTTTGGCTTAACGGAGGGGTCCGTTACCAGCAGGCAAAATACAGATTTGATCAACGGGCCTCCAGCGTGCGGTATGAAACAAGAGAACCCAGCGAGACCGTCATGATGGGCGGCGTTAAGTATGAATACGCAGATGGTTGTACTGCACATTTCAGCTTTCAGGAGACCTTTAGGTTTTTGGCCACGGATGAATGGTACAGCACGTGGTCGGGTTTAAATACAAATCTTCAACAACAGACAGGCGTCCAGTATGAAATAGGCATAAGGCATAAATTCAGCGATGCCTTGGTATTCGAGGCAACTCCTTACCTGATAAATTTAAAGAATGAGATCTATTTGAATCCCTATCCTTCGCCGGGACAGAACGAGAACTACGACAAGACAATGAGGAAAGGGATAGAGCTTAACCTGGATATGGACATCCTGCAATTTGCCAAGGTACGTTTTCTGGATAAACTCGAACTTTATACCAACTACACATGTCAGCAGGCAAAGTTTAAGGCCGGTGATTACAGCAATAAAGATATCCCGATGGTCCCACGGCAACAGGCGGGTATCGGGTTAAGGACAGGATTTCTTGGACGTTATCTCTTATCTCTGGATGGGAAATATGTCGGTGAGCGATATGCAATCAACGACACCAGGAACGAGACACCAAAGGTAAAGGATTATTTCGTGCTAGACGGGAGGCTATCCTATACGAAAGATAACCTTGAGATTTACGGCGCGGTCAATAATATATTTAATAGGAAATATTCCAGCTATGTTGTAAAAAGCGCCAGTTCTACTCTAAAGGACTATTATCCTGCACCCGAAAGAAATTTCGAGATAGGGCTAAGCTATAAGTTTTAGGCAAAAAGCAAAAAAGGGACAAGCAAAAAGGGGACAGGCATAATTTTGTCTTGTGGAAATGAACAAGCTGTTTCAAAATTAAGCCTGTCCCCTTTTTGCCCCCAACCTCAGCCTCAATCTTCCCCATGCACTTTGCCCCATGTCCTAATATTTAATCCGCATTTGACAAGTTGTTCTCGTGTTGTTATTATAGATGCAAATGAGCGAGAATAAAGTCTTTCATTTTGCAATCCTGGTTTCCATACTTGCCCACTCCGTATTTTTTCTAGCGCTCCCCCGGGTACCCTTCGTACCCGGCAAGCGCTCTCCTGCAAAAATCAAGGTCACCTATTACAAGATAAAAGAAACCCCAAAAAAGAAAAGGCTTTTAAGGAAAAGAGCCGAGCCGATAGTCAGGAAATTACCCCGGATAAAAAAAGAAGAGATACTTAAGCCCAGGCCTGCTGCT
The DNA here is from genome assembly GCA_913009675.1 of uncultured bacterium. Classification (GTDB taxonomy): domain Bacteria; phylum Omnitrophota; class Gorgyraeia; order Gorgyraeales; family Gorgyraeaceae; genus CAJVXD01. The sequence continues at coordinate 1,426 of CAJVXD010000154.1, forward strand.
AAAAAGACCAAAAAGGCGCAGGAGATAAAACGCGCTTCGGCGATAAGGAAGGTGAAGAAAAAGAAGAGATTCGAAACAGTGGTTAAAGAAGAACGGGATTCGCGGAAAAAGGCCACCTACATAAGTTATTATCGCGCGGTCAGAGAGAAGATAAGACAGGAGGCTGATAAGGATTATTCGCGAAAGAGACGCATCGGAAAAGGAGAAGTTTTTTTATCTTTTGCAGTGACTTCAAGCGGAGAGCTTCTCGAGGTAAAGGTCATAGATGAAAAGTCAGTTGCTTATGCATCACTGAGAAACATTGCCATAAACAGCATAAGAGACGCCAGCCCGTTCCCGCCATTTCCCAAGGGTATGAGCCAATACCGGATTACCTTCACAGTTATTATCTCCTTTGAGCTGGACAAATAAAAAAACAAAAACAAAAAAAACACTTGACAAGATGGCGCGATTTAACTATCATAATGTTCACAATTGGATAGCACTCCTCTGGTAAGAGTGCTGATAATCAATTTAAAAGGAGGTGTAGGTATGGCGATTCAACCTTTAGGAGACAGGGTGCTTGTTAAGCGTCTTGAGGCAGAAAAAAAGACAAAAGGCGGCATTGTATTACCCGATACTGCAAAGGAAAAACCGCAGAAGGGCGAGATAGTTGCAGTAGGCAAAGGAAGGATATTGGAGAGTGGGAAGGTAGAACCATTAGAAGTAAAGAAAGGCGATAAGGTCCTTTTTGGAAAGTATGCCGGTAACGAGATTACATACAAAGAAGAGGAATACCTTATCTTAAAGGAAGAGGATATCCTGGCAATACTAAGATAAAAAAAGGAGGTAGGTTAAGATGGCAAAACAGCTAGTTTTTAGGGAGGACGCAAGGAATGGCATCGCGAAGGGCCTGGACCAGCTTGCAGAGGCTGTAAAGATTACCCTTGGTCCAAGGGGTCGAAATGTTGTCCTGGACAAGAAATTCGGTTCACCTACAATTACAAAAGACGGTGTGACTGTGGCGAAAGAGGTAGAGCTGAAGGATCCTTATGAGAATATGGGTGCACAGCTCGTAAAAGAGGTCGCTGAAAAGACAAGCGATGTTGCCGGGGACGGTACGACTACGGCTACGGTGCTTACGCAGGCAATCTTCAGGCAGGGGCTGAGGAACGTGACAGCAGGTGCAAATCCAACCGCCTTGAAGCGCGGTATCGATAAGGCAGTTGAGAAGATAGTGGCTGGTTTGAAAAAGATATCCAAGCCGGTTAAGGACAAGAAGGAGATTGCCCAGGTTGCTGCAATAGCCGCTAACAACGATGTTGCTATAGGCAAGCTTATAGCAGAGGCAATGGAAAAGGTCGGCAAAGACGGGGTTATTACCGTTGAGGAAGCAAAGTCAATGACAACAAACCTGGATGTTGTAGAGGGGATGCAGTTCGATCAGGGTTATCTCTCACCTTATTTTGTGACAGATTCAGAGAGGATGGAGTCAGTCGTAGAGAACCCTTATATACTTATTCACGAAAAGAAGATATCTGCGATGAAGGACATGCTTCCTCTACTTGAAAAGATAGCCAGATCAGGTAAGCCTCTTGTTATAATAGCAGAGGATGTAGAGGGAGAGGCACTTGCTACGCTGGTAGTAAATAAGCTGAGAGGGACACTTAATTGCTGCGCGGTTAAGGCCCCTGGATACGGCGATAGGCGGAAGGCGATGCTCGAGGATATCGCTGTTCTGACAGGCGGCAAGGCCATTACAGAGGACCTAGGGATAAAACTCGAAAATATTACCCTTGATGATTTGGGGAGCGCAAAGAGGGTAACCGTTGATAAGGAAAAGACTACGCTGGTAGAAGGTCTGGGTAAGAACAAAGATGTCAGCGGAAGGATCACTCAGATAAAGAGACAGATCGAAGAAACGGATTCGGATTATGACAAAGAAAAACTTCAGGAAAGGCTGGCAAAGCTCGCAGGCGGTGTAGCAGTGATAAATGTAGGTGCAGCAACAGAGACTGAGATGAAGGAAAAAAAGGCTCGCGTTGAAGATGCCCTGCATGCTACAAGGGCTGCCGTCGAGGAAGGGATTGTCCCTGGCGGTGGAGTTGCTTTCCTGCGCACAATGGCCAATCTGGACGAGCTAAAGCTCAGGGGCGACGATAAGATAGGCGTGGATATAGTAAGGAAGGCGCTTGAAGAGCCCATAAGAGATCGGAAGAGCGTCGAGTAGGGAAAGAGTGTAGATCTCGGTGGTCGCCGTAT
>CAJVXD010000155.1 GCA_913009675.1 uncultured bacterium
TTTTTGTGTGTTGTTATTATTTTTTTTTTTTTCAAGCAGAAGACGGCATACGAGATATATCAGTGTGACTGGAGTTCAGACGTGTGCTCTTCCGATCTTCAACCCTCGTTAGAGAGATAATGGCACGTTTCCGCGTCATTACTTCTACAATAAAAATACCCACGAGGAATATAAACAATACCCTGTCTATCGATATGTCCGGCAAGACCGAACCGCTCAATGTCAGCCTTTGATATTTGAAAAATAGAACCGCCACCAACCATATATATATCCCATACGTAAAATCCTTATTTATCCAGAGAAAGAGAAGCAGCATCCCTATAAACGCGATCTCCAATAAGAGTATGGTTTGTGGATTAAATAGTGAAGCCAGGGTCATACTCAATATAAGCTCCTTAGGGTTACTCCATCTATATATAGGTTCCTGTCCTGACCCATCTTTGCGTCATAATAGTCGTTATCATAAATTATCGCAAGTCTGTTCAAAGGGTAACCAACGACTATTATGCCTCTATATTCCTTCCAGTCTGCATTATCCACGTATGCCTCCATTGTCTTTTGATCATTGAATCTCAGTATCATATGCGGCCAGACATGCCTTGCCTCTTTGCCCCTTGCCCTGACGCTAAGTTCATATACCCCCCCGGGTAAAATCAGGTCAAACTTCAGCTTTCCTTCTCTATACATATCCTTTTTCACCTTAAGGCCTATCTTAAAACCATCGGGATTAAAATCTATTGAGAGGGGCACCTTATTAAAATCGAGGATCCTGGAAATCTCCTTTATAGGATAGGCCCCCGCGCCGGATCTTTCCGATATCTTATATTTCAGGTAATAGGCCTCGGGATTTTGCGGATCTGCGTTTAAGGATTCCCCGGCAAATTTCTTTGCTATCGCAATCTCTCCCCTTGCTAAATAATAATCCCCCAGGGATGCAAACAATACAGATCTGTTCCTTCTTGAAGGCCTTATCTTCCTGTAGATGCCCATAGCATCTTTTATCCGCGACATCCTCAGGTAGCACCTGAGAAGGCCCAGCCTTACATCCTGTTTTTGTTCACCAAGCGCCTCGGCCATCTTATAAAATATCAAGGCCTTCCTTATATCCTGTCCGTAAAAGGCCAGGTCTGCCATCTTTTTATAAGCTGCTCCATCTACAACCGAAGCGGCCATCGAGGAAAGGGTCTTGGAGTTTGACATTACGAATCCAGCCTTCTTGTAAAGCGCACTCGACAAATCCGTGTCCCCTAAGCTCAAGAGGAACCCTGCAAATCTTTTTAAATAGTAAGAATTTAATGGATCCAGTTCGAGCGCCTTTCTATAGGCAGACTCTGCGGATTCAAGAAGTCCATATTTCATAAACGACCCTTCAAAGAGTTTCCGTTCTGTATCGCCAAGCCCTATCCATGACCATCCGTCCATTGGATTTAAGCGAATAGCCGCCTTATACCTCTCTTCTGATTTTTTAAGATAGTTTCCCCTATTGGGCCTCTTATTAATCGCTTTCTTAGTATAAATCTCGGCTAGCTTGTAGGGATAGGTATAATTAAAAGGGTTTATCCGTGAGGCAAGGATTGCAAGAAACCCCGCCCTTTGTAAATCACCTCTCAAGACATATTTATCCGAGATTGTTGAATAGATCTCAGCCGCCAGAGAATCCCCTATAATAACAATCGGCATAATGAGAACTGCGAATATCAAGGGCCTGGCGGCCTTGTAGATCTTGTTATCGGGTTTTAAAACAAGCAGGGTTGGGCCCGGTTTCTCTCTTTTTGACGATATATTAAAGATAAGCCCGGAAAAGACCATAAATAGGATAGAATTGGCAGGTATATAAAAATTGAAATCTCCTAAACCATGAAGCGCCATACTTAAGACGCCTACTGTAAGGGATAACGAAAGCCAACTTTTAAAGGGACTAGCAGCTAACCTGTGCGTCCTTAGCCCTTTTCTAATTATATTTATTATTATATAGACCATAACCCCCAAGCCAAAGATACCTATCTCAGAGGCTACCTGTAGATAATCATTATGTGCGGAGTTTACAAACATATTCAAACCAGCCGGCCTGTATCTTGGAAAATTGTAAATAAAACTGCCTGGGCCTGTTCCAAGAAACCAGTTGTGCCTTATTATCCCAAGGGTCCCTTTCCAGATCCCGAGTCTGCCTGCAAAATCCAGCTCCCTGTAACTCGATATCCTCCTCCATAAAAGACCAGGGTCTACAATATTTAATGCAACGGCCCCGAGCACTATGAGCAAAAGACCTGCTATAAAAAGCGTAAATCTGGCCCTGCCTTTTTTAAATACAACCACCGCCATAAAAAACATTGCAATCGACAGAGAAAACCAACCCCCCCTCGACATAGAGAGTAAAAACGCCGTAGACAGGACAAGAAATGAGTATATATAGACTGACTTTTTACCGATACCCCTTTCTGACAAGACCATCCCTATGGAGAGCGGTATTACCAATTCCATAAGACCTGCAAAATGGTTGTGATTAACATAAGTGCCCGAAAGAAACCTGGCATTGCCCCACCATGAATTATCAATCACGCCTAAATACTGCAATATCCCGAATAGGGCAATGCCGGTTCCGGTTGCCAGCATTATATTAATAATCCTTTTTATCTTTTCTCTTGTATCTACGAAATTTACTACTATAAAAAAGACTGCCGCCAGCGTCATAAGCCTTATAAACTCCATGATAGAACCATATATATATCTTGAGTTTAAAATTGCTATAATAGAAATTCCTAGAAATAATAATATCGGTTTATCCAGCGAAGTCCTCTTAATCTCTATCCCTTCAGAAGAATGGCGGTTAAAAAGCCAGCGGATAAGGATAAATAAGATAAGTATTTGGATCGGGCCAAAGGCCCATATCCTAACCGCACCCCTTGCGATAGGGGCAAATATAAGAATTATGATTAAGAAAGATTGTATCATAGGATTTCACCCTTGTTATTGCGAGTCTCCCGCTTCGCTCAGGATAAACTCCACGAAGCAATATCATGAGATTGCTTCCCTGCCTTAGCCGGATCACAATGACAATTCATATCTCCTTTATAAAAATCTCTACAATGTCTCCGTCAAATTGAGTCCCTCTATATTGCATAAGCTCAGCTATAGCAATATCTTTTGAAACAGGCGCCTTGTATGAATATTGTGAAACCATCGAATCGTAGGACTCTGCAATCGAGATTATACGCGCTGTCTGTCCTATGTCCTTGCCGCTAAGCCCCATGGGATATCCTCTGCCGTCTATCCTTTCATGATGCTGGACAACGATAGCGACAATCTCACTCAATGGTTCTACTGAACCTAAAAACTTCCCTCCTATGTCAGGATGTGACTTTATTGATTCATACTCCTCGTGTGTCAAAACTCCCTTTTTCAAAAATAGATTCCTATCGAGGCCTATATGGCCTATATCATGAAGGAGCCCTGCCATCTCTATGCGCATTAGACCCCATTAGATCGGAAGAGCACACGTCTGAACTCCAGTCACACTGATATATCTCGTATGCCGTCTTCTGCTTGAAAAAAAAAAAAATAAAAAATACAAAAATAAAAAAAAAAAACAACAAAAAACAAAAAAAAGAAAGAAATAATATAATGAATGACGCAAATAAATAGTACAAAACATAGAGTAA
>CAJVXD010000156.1 GCA_913009675.1 uncultured bacterium
TAACTGCGGGTCCAACCCTGCTAAAGGCAATGCCCGGTAGGATAAAGAGACCTGAACTTATCATGGCCCCGGTAGCCACACAAAATATATCCAATAACCCTAATTCTCTCTTTAGATTATGCTCCATCAAAATAATTAAACCTTAAGATTTAGAGTCGCATAAGCCTCTTCTACGGTTGAGCCTTCATGGACTATCTTCCTCACTGCCCTTATCATCCCTGCAGGGTCTGAAGATTGAAATACATTGCGGCCCATATCTACCCCTACTGCGCCCTCCTTTACCGCCCTGTATGCCAGTTCCAGCGCATCTTTTTCAGGGATCTTCCTGCCTCCGGCAATTACAAGGGGGACAGGACAGCTCTTCACAACCTTCTGAAAATCCTCACAATAATATGTCTTGACCATGCGTGCTCCCACCTCAGCCGCAATCCTGCAGGAAAGACTCAGATACCTCGCGTCCCGCGTCATCTCTTTTCCGACTGCCGTAACAGCCAGAACAGGGATACCATATCTTTCACACTCATTTACTAAACTGGCGAGATTCTTCAATGTCTGATGTTCGTACCTTGAGCCTATATATATGGAAAGTGCTACTGCGGTTACATTAAGACGCAGCGCATCCTCTATTGAAACGATTATGGCTTCATTCGAAAGATCTTCCCCTACAATGCTATTTGCCCCGGATACCCTTAGGACAATGGGCACTGAAATAGCCGGATCTACCGAGGTACGCAAGACCCCTCTTGTGAGCATCAGCGAATCGACATGGGGTAAAAGCGGCTCTATTGTCTTCCTCGGGTCCTCTAATCCACTGGTAGGCCCTAAGAAATAACCATGGTCAACTGCAAGCATTAGTGTCCTTCCAGACTCAGGACTTATTATACGTGAGATACGGTTTTTCATCCCCCAATCCATATAGCAGTCTCCTTTCTTAGAAAAAATTATGGTTTACTTTGAATCCCGGCATCAGAATCTATCATTGCTGCTTATTAGGTTCTATTATTACCTTTATTGAATCCCTGGCCTCTGCAACAAGATTAAAACCTTTTTGAATCTCTCCAAGCCCCAGTCTATGCGTGATCATATCCTTTACATTTACCTTCTTGTCACTAATAAGCTCAAGCGCATCCAGATGTTCCTGCGGGATTGCGGCATAACTGGATGTGAGCGTCACTTCATTCTTCCAGAAAAATCTATTTACGGACAATGAAAATTCAAACCCTTCCTCCGCAGAGGCAAAAAACAAAACTGTCCCCCCGCGGTCTACTGACCTGAGCGCCTGTTCAATGGCCTGGGGCGCCCCGGTAGAAAGAATAACCAAATCAGCAAGTCTTCCGTCATTAAAACCCTTTAGTCTTCCAGGGACATTCTCGCTGGCGTGAATTACAAGGTCTGAACCGAATCTTGAAGCCATCTTTAGTCTGTAATCGTTTATGTCTGTGGATATTATCCTACCGAATGAACGTGCCTTTGCCAGTTGTATATGCAAAAGTCCTGAGATCCCGCTACCTATTATCAGGACGGTCTGACCTTTTTTATAGCCTGCCAAGGCCTGAGCACGTAACACACAGGCCAGTGGTTCTATAAAGGTTGCCTCCTCAAAAGACATATCGTCCGGTAGGGGATAAACGCCCTTTTCTACATTTATAGCAGGAAGCCTCAGAAACTCTGAAAAACCCCCCGGGACAAAACCGGTCTTCCGAAGTGTATCGCATACGCTATGATGCCCTCCCAAACAATAATGGCATGTATCACAGGGGACATGGTGCGAGGCGGAAATCCTGTCTCCGACCTTGTAACATCTTACACCTTGCCCCGTCTCTACAACCTCTCCTGCTATCTCGTGCCCCAGCACCAAGGGCACCTTGTCGCGCCTGTACCACTCCACTACATCTGTCCCGCATATGCCGCTCGCTATAACCCGCACAAGAAGCTCGCCCGCGCCTATCTCAGGAACAGGCTGTTCTTCCAGGCGAATATCATTATTACTATAATACATCCCAACCCGCATAATTACGCAACCTTATTTTGTCTTATAGCCCGAGGCAGAGATAAGCTCTTTCACACATTCTTTAATGCGCTGAAACTCACGTCTCTTAAGCCATTCACTTTTAAATATACCTGACCCAAACGCAACCGCAGACGCACCGCTTGAAAAAAAAGATTTGATATTGCTGGAGTTTACACCCCCACAGGCAAGGAGTCTTACGTCCTGAAACGGCCCTTTTATCTCCCCCAGATAATCAGGTCCAAAAACCCTGGAGGGAAAGACCTTTACCATGGTAGCTCCTTCCTGCCAGGCATGGTATATTTCCTGAGGTGTCAGTGCGCCGGGAAACACCGGGATCTTTTTTCTAACACACTGTTTCACTACGTCCTCTACAAACACAGGCAATACGATAAAACTAGCACCGCTATCCAGGGCCTTATTTAAATCGCTCAGTCCCAGAACAGTGCCTGCTCCTACCGTAAGCCGCTGTCCGGCTATCTTTCTCGCCTCTCGGATAACCCTCGCCGCATCAGGGGTATTCATTGTTATCTCGATTGTCTTAAGGCCGGAAGAGACCAGGGTCTCTACGAGCGGCCTTGTTAAATCTCTCTCCACCCCTCGCAGTATCCCCATTATGGGAAGCCTTATGAAATGTTTTAGGTCCATACTGTTTTCAAGGTTTATTCATCGAGCCCTGTATTTGTCAGGCTTTCATAAAACTCACGATAATCTTCTTTTTTGCTGGTTTTTCTCAGGGCCATGGCCGCCCTCGGGTGTTCATTCATCATCCCTGCTATAGCATAAGGAATAATATAACCCCATTCTATCTTATTCCTCAGGGGGATAAATTCTGTAGAGATAAGATCCAGGATAGGGCGTATATCAAACTTGGGATTTTTCAAAAAACCTATCAAGAGCTCCAATGGACAATTCCCTGCAGCGCGGCCTATACCATAAACCGTCCCATCAAGATAATTCGCATCATGGATAACGGCCTCTATCGTATTGGCGAAGGCCAATTGCTGATGATTGTGGCCATGAAATCCGATCTCTCTCGATGTAAGTATGCCTTTGGCAAGTCTTACCAGGTGCTCCACGGGTTCCTGATATAATGCGCCAAAACTATCCACGATATAAACAACATCTACCTTACTCTCCTCTTCAATTTGATGGAACGCTTCCTCCAGCTCAGGCCCCTGGTCTCTCGAAATAGCCATTATATTAATAGTCGTTTCGTACCCCTTGTCTGCGAAATGGTTCGCCATAAATATTGCCTTGTCTATATCCTTGACGTACGAGGCGGTTCTTATCATGTCAACCGGGCTTTCGGATTTTGGTTTTACATCATATATGTTTACGCGGCCCACATCAACCATGACAGAGATCTTCGTATTTGATTCTATGCCGTCGATTATCTTCTTTATATCGTCATCGTCACAGAATTTCCAGGCCCCGTATTCCTTTTGGGAAAAAAGTTCTTTGGAATTCTTGTAGCCCATCTCCATGTAATCCACGCCCGCCGTCGCGATCGCCTTGTACACCTGCCGCACAAAACGGTGGTTAAAATCGTGGTTGTTAGATCGGAAGAGCGTCGTGTAGGGAAAGAGTGTAGATCTCGGTGGTCGCCGTATCATTAAAAAAAAAATCACACC
>CAJVXD010000157.1 GCA_913009675.1 uncultured bacterium
TTGTTTTTTTTGATTTTTTATTTTTTTTTTTTTTTTTTTTTTTTTCAAGCAGAAGACGGCATACGAGATATATCAGTGTGACTGGAGTTCAGACGTGTGCTCTTCCGATCTCATTTGCCGAAAAGGCCCTTGAAGGCGCAGGATTAGACAAAAAAGAGAAGAAGGCTGTCTTTAATAATTCCGAAAGATTGGCGTGCCGATTACTTGACATTAGCAAGCTGATGTAGTAAACTTTCTGAAAGACACAAATGGAGGTGGAGATGGATAAAAAAAGATTCTTAATCCTTGGCCCTTATTTATTGGTCTTAATTTTCTTAGCCGGGTGTGCTACTACATACCAGGGCCCTTCTTACGGCAAGAATACCTCTGGCGAGGCGTCATTGAATGTTGCCTCTGTCTTGAAGTTCGACGACATCCCTGTCCCTTATGGGTTCAAGCCTCTGGATAAACAATCCTTTGCATTCCAGAATGATGCGACAAGGGTAGCACTCTTGAAATATGAAGGTGTCGGGCTTGCGGATCAGGTGGTCGCGTTTTACAAGGCCCAGATGCCGAGCTATAACTGGAACCCCATAAACATCATTGAATACGAGCGGAGGATCATGAATTACGAAAAGAAATCCGAAAGCTGTATCATAACCATTGAGTCAAAGGGCAGGAAGAGTATCGTCACCATAGCCATTTCCCCTAAGTCAAGGCCAATGAAGGTAGAGATCCGGAAGTAATTATTGTTCGAGCTGTTCGAGGTTTAACCTCGAACATACTTTACAAATTGTATTTATTTGCACTTGACAAGGCTATATATATAAGGTATACTTTCTACTTAAATAAGGTATCTTGCGGAATATACCGCCAGAGACGGCTTCAATCAGGCAAGGAAAGGAGGGAAAACTTAATAACCGGAAGCGGTCAAACCAAGGCGATATATTATATAAATGAGGATAATTTTTAGGCCAATCCTAAAAATACAATAAATAAATCAAACCAAGGAGGAAAACTCAATGAAGCGATTATTAACATTATGCATCATGCTGACGGCTGTCGCTTTGATAACAGCACCTGCGTTCGCAGAAGTCCAGAACGTAAAGGTGTCAGGCGACGTGAATTCAGCAGGTGTCTATCGCAACAACTACAACCTTTTCGACAACAACAACACCAATGCTAACGGTGCAGACGATAATTTTCTGTTCACGCAGGCAAGGGTGAGGATAGACGCAGACCTTACTGACAACGTATCAGCCACTGTCCGTTTCCTGACAGAATACGACTGGAATACCTCTGCAAATACCAGCAGTACAGGTGACAACGTAGACCTTGACCTTGCCAATGTTACATTAAAGGAGGTATTCTACCAGCCTTTGACAGTAACAGTAGGTAGGCAGGAATTGAAGTATGGTAATGGTTTTGTAATCGGCGATCCTGATACCAATGCCACTTCTGCGGATGGCAATCTTACAGCTACCGACTTAAGCTTACGCAAGTCATTTGACGCTATCAAGGCAGTCCTGGATTACAATCCATTGACAGTCGATGTCTTTTGTGCCAAGATAAATGAGACAAATAAAACAGGTAATGATGTGGATCTCTATGGCATAAATGCAGCATATGACATCGGCAGCTACAATTCAGAGGTAGAGGCGTACTGTTTCCTGAGCAAGAATGATGTTTCAACAGCGCCTACTACAGCAACTAATGCAGGGAATGAGATATACACGATTGGTTTAAGAGGCAGTATATCACCGATAGACAGCTTAAATCTATCCGGTGAAGTTGCCTTCCAGTCAGGTGATTACGACAGTGAATCAGCCACCAAGAGAGACCAGAAGGCGAATGCCTTCCAGGTGACAGGCGACTATACGTGCCCTGATGTCACGATACCCGGCATAAACGCAACATTGAAGAACCCTATGCTGAAGTTGGGTTATACTCACTATTCAGGTGAAGAGGTAGGCAACACAGGTGACCATGAGGCATGGATCCCTCTTTACGAGGACCAGACACAGGGTATAGTAGCAAACTACATCCTGAGCGGCGTAAACGGCGGCCAGAACAGCAATGCCGACATACTGAACGTAGGCGGCAGCCTTTCACCTCTTCAGGACCTGACCTTGAGCATAGACTTCTACAAGTTCTGGTTAGACGAGAAGCTGGTTGCAGGTGACAATGACCAGGCAAGCACCAATAGTGGTCTAGGCTGGACCAATCTGGCCACCTCATCTAACTATTACATGAAGGCAGACAAGGACCTTGGTTCAGAGATAGACGTGGCCCTTAGTTATGATTACACAGAGGATGTAAAGATGGGCCTTTGTGCAGGCTGGTTCAAGCCAGGCGATGCCTTTGATGGCGCAAGCGTCAACGATTACAACGATGAGACAGCCACACAGGTATTGGCAACATTAGACGTATCCTTCTAACACAGGCTTACAACAAACGGTAGTTCCAAAATCCCCCGGGAGAGAAATCTCCCAGGGGATTTTTTTCTACTCAAAAGCAAGAGACGTCTACCATCCTAAAGCAGAACCTGTCCCAGATTTATTCAGGAACCTGTCCCCTCTGTAATATCAAATAAGCATATCATCCAGCATGGAATACTTTTTATCGACACCAAAAACCCTCTCCTTGTAACTACTGTAGGGATATTCAATAGGAGAATTTACTAAGCCTGCTCTTACAGGGTTGAGTTCTATATAATTAATACAGTCTATAAGGTATCGGTCTTTTGTAATTACCCGGCTATTAAATCTTCCTTGCCATAGATAGCCTACTTGTTTATATTTTGCATTAAAAAAAGCTGTATAGGAACGATTTAGATCGTGCATAAATAAAGATAGGTCCTTAGAATTTTTTATCTCTCCCGCGAGATGCGGATGGGTTGGCATAAGGCAGTACCCATACAGCATAAATCCATATTTGGATTTATATTTCTTTAAACGCAAAAGATAGTTCTCATAATCTTGAGTTTCTTTAAAAATACTTTGTTTGTGGTTCCCTCTTATGTAGACATGATAACACGCATCATCTATAAGCAGTCTTGGCCCTCTTGGCATATACACCACCTCCTATAATATTAGACACAGGAAGTATCTGTTTTCTTTCAGATATTTTTATATTTATATGGGACAGGTTCCTGTTTGTAAAAAGGGCGGGTTCTTGATTGAGTTGGTAGACGTCTCTGGAGGGCTGGAGGTGGAGGGGTAGTTCCGAAAAAGCCGAGATTCGGTCTCGGCTTTTTTGCGGTGGCTATTGTTTTTTTTATTTATTGTGGCATACTTTAAGTAGAGACAACCGAATATCTTTGGTCGATAAAGGCAAACCACTTGAAAGAGTGGGGCGCAAAATCAACAGGCCTAAACCTAATGTCTTTTAAAAACGCTAGGTAAGGCGGCTGGATTGCCGAAACCCTGAAAAACCTATTCTTTCTAGTGGAGGATAGGTTTTTTTTATTTGGGTGTCCAAAATGAGACTATTGCCAGTATATTTAATAACCGTGATTATGCTGAGCTTGGGAATAGTTGAACCAGCCGGCAGCGCTGCTACTATATATAAAGGTATAGCCTCGTGGTATTCAGAGGACGATTCAGGG
>CAJVXD010000158.1 GCA_913009675.1 uncultured bacterium
CTCTTGAGATTCTGGCTTATTGGCCACAGACAAATTTTTTTCTTTAGCAATTTCTCTTACTCGATCTTTGGTAAAACTTCCCAAAGGCATTAAAGTGTGTTTCAACTGCTTCTGAGTCAGCACGTACAGGAAATAAGACTGATCCTTCTTTGTATCAATGCCTTTTTTTAGTAAGTATCTGCCCTTTTGACTATCAAACTCTATTCTTGCATAGTGACCTGTAGCCATATAATCTGCGCCTAACTCCTTCGCTTTCTTAATCAAGGCATCAAACTTTATGTATTGGTTACATCTAATACAAGGGTTGGGCGTTCTTCCTTCTTTGTATTCTTCGCAGAAGTTAGCGATTACTTTTTCTTTAAAGATATCTCTGAAGTTCAACACATAATGCAGTATTCCCAATTTGTTAGCAACTCTTTTTGCATCTTCCACGCTATCTAAACCACAACAACCGCCAAATCGACTCTGGTTTTCTCTCTTATTTTTTGGCCAGATTTGCATCGTGATACCAATAACTTTAAAACCCCTATCTTTAAGTAAAGCGGCAGTAACAGATGAATCCACCCCACCACTCATTGCTACAACTACTCTTTTTTTCATCTTTATCCATTTTTCCACAATTGGGAGCCATACCTAAAGTCACCGGAGCGTGCCAGATTCTGTATTGCGAGATAATTTCTCTTTTTTTGCCTGTGCAATTGCTTTGTGTTCCTCCTGCACAGGGCTAACTTTCTTGTTTATTGACAGCCTCTTTTGATAAAGCCTTAACTGTCTCATCTATTTTAGCAGCAATTTCCATCAATTTTTCTTTTGTTGTTTCTTCGGAGATCCCTGACTCTCTGGCAAGAGAGCGAAGGTCTTCAGCAACCTTGCAAAGGTCAGACGACAGTACTGGTGTGGATCTCTTAATCTCCGAAAGGAGGGAATTTACGCCTTCAACAATTTCTTGAATCTCCGTAATATTAGAGTCAACAGAAATCGGACTCAGGTCACCTTTACTGATGGCATATAGCCTTAAGTAGATATCCCTGATAGGACGCACGACTTTCTTGTGAAGCACGCCATGCAGCGTTACATAAATTAAAGTACCAAGTGCCAATACGTGCCAGCCATGTTGAAGCACAAGACTCAAAACTGTTCTTTCGGGTATTAAGAAGTATTGAAGCACCGCATAAATCGCCATTCCCACTGCGATGACCAGGGCCGAATAAAGAGCAACTGTCAGAGTCAATGATTTACTGCGTTTCTCACTCATGGGATACCTCCATTTGTTATCTTCTCATGCTACTTGACCGTCCTTACGTTATAGTTTAGTTACAAAAAGTTGATTTTTTCAACTTTTTTTGCGTTCTTACTTCACATGTAGAAACGCTACGACAATTCAAGCTCTCTGCCACCTCCTTTCCAGCTTGATTAACTTTGTTATATATTATCATTTTTCTGTAAAATTAAAAGAATTATTTAAAAATTTCTCCAATCCTCTTGACAAATACATATCCTGCGTGATAGTGTATGCCTGTAAACATACATAGGCGAATCTATGAGCATACTTACGCGTAAGAAAAAGCTTCTCAGCCAATTTCCTGACTTTATGAAAGGTTCTATTAGCTTGACCAGCCGTTCTTGCGGGAGAGCAAGCTGTAAAAGATGTCAAAGAGGAGAAAAACATCCTATGTATTTGTTTGGTTTCCGGGTAAAAGGAAAAAGAAAAGTACTCTCTGTCCCTCCCAAATTGCATAAACGAGTTGAGAAACTTATTGATAACTGGAAACATCATAGAGACCTCGCTGAAGAACTTACAGACATAAACGTGCAATTAATAAAAAAAGGTGAATTCGAAGAATGAACTATTCTTATTCTGTCGCAACAAGAGTTCAGCCCTGTTCCTTCTCTAAATCCTGTCCCTATCTTCATGGAGAATCTACTTCCAAAGTGCTTGCTGAAAGAGATTATCTCCGCCAAAGGGTTAATCAAATGCAGAATCTTTTTGGTTTTGCTGAACGTGAAATTACTAAACTTAAAGAACAAGTCTGTCAACTTACTCAAGAAAAGGAATCTCTTGAAGAAGATCTTGCTCAAGCTAAGCAAGCTCCATTTAAGAAGTTTTATTCCAAAAGAGATTCTTCTGCTGATGTTCCAAAGAAGAGAGGACGTCCATTTGGTCATCCTGGAGCGTTCAGAAAAAATCCTGAAACTATTGATGAATATGTTGCTGTCCCTCTGGAGAAATGTCCTGTCTGTGGCAGTTCTAAGCTTTCTATCTGCAAACACACTGATGAACATGTCCAGCAGGATATTATGATTAAGAAGGTCATTACCAGATCTTTTGTCCATTCTCATTACTGGTGTCCTCATTGCAAGAAGATTGTTTCCGGCGTTGGAGAAAATGAAATCCCCAAAGCGCCCATAGGTCCTGTTGCTAAAGCTATTGCTTCTTTTCTTAGATATCAGACTAAAATTTCTTATGATGATATTCAACGTATCCTCCAAAATTTGTTTGGACTAGACATAACCTCAGGTGTCCCGATGATGTATATCGGGATCGGCTTTGATAACAAAATCTATCAAAAAGGTTTGTCTCTTTATGAAGCTTTAAAAAAGATGTTACCATATACTCCCTCCATTTATGCCGACGAAACAGGATGGAAACGAGACGGAAAAGCCCAATGGCTTTGGACTTTTTCCAATGAACAACTTGTTTTCTTTCATATTGATCCTCATCGCTCAGGAGATGTTGTTAAAGAACATCTTGGCTCTAACTACAAAGGCATTCTCAGCTCTGACTTTTTCTCTGCTTACAACTCTTCTATCAACGCCTTTGCCAAACAAAAGTGCAATGCTCATCTGCTTAGAGATGTTAAAAAGCTTGAAGAGAAATTTTCTGAGGAATCCGAAGTTATTTCCTTTTGCAACAATCTCAAAAAACTTATTCAAGACGCTATTCTTCTTCATAGTCAACATGACGAACTATCTCCAGAAAAATACAAATTATCAAAAAAGGATATCTTCCGCAGATTTAAGAAACTATACAAACTACCCGTTTCACATCCTGAAACCGAAACCTTGCGCAAAAGATTGCTTAAGCACAAGGATGAAATACTAACTTTTCTTAAGTATCCCGAAGTAGTAGAACCTACTAATAACAGGGCGGAAAGAAGTTTAAGAAATCTTGTCATCTTCAGAAAGATTACTTTTGGCAATCGCTCTGACCAGGGAACTAAGAACGTATCTCTTATTTCAACTATTATCCAGACTGCCAAACTCAAAGGCTTGGATCCCAAACAAGTTCTTAAGACTCTTTTAACCAAAGGATTAACTCCCAAACTCTCCGAACAATTTAATCTGCCGCAAACAAGATCACCCTAACTATTATTTTTATTTCTCTCAAATCTATTTGGTGATTTTCTCATCCTAAATTTCTCTATTACTTTTTGTAGCTAAACTGTTACCTTTCCTCTATACATGGTTTGGGAAGACCCAATGCCTTGGCAAAATCATCAAGTATGCATATCTCATCCAGTGTACCATGAAGCCTTATTACTGTAATCTTATATTTAGACAATAATTCTTTCCTTTTCTTATTT
>CAJVXD010000159.1 GCA_913009675.1 uncultured bacterium
AAGAAAGATGATAGGTGTAAGGGAATGAATCAGGGAAGAGTGAGTATAAAAGAGACGTCTGAGACGATCAGAGAGAAGCAGGGGTGGAGAGAAGAGAAGAGAAAAAGAAGAGAAAAAGAAAGAGAAAGAAAGAAAGAATATTTTTTTTTTTAATGATACGGCGACCACCGAGATCTACACTCTTTCCCTACACGACGCTCTTCCGATCTGGAGATTTGAACTTACGGCTATACCTATTAAAAACGGGACGGGATTGACCTTTAATTTTTTTGCGAGCTCAAACGCGATAGGCGCTACTATAAGGACGGTTGCGACATTTTCTGTAAAACTGGAGATAAAACTGGCCAAAAGGCATACTAATAAGAGCAGCACTCCCACATTCTTTGACCTGGAAATAAGCCTGCATGCAAGAAACCCAGGGGCACCGGAATAGATAAATAGACCTGATAGAATCATTGTGCCGAGAAAGACTCCGAGCACATTAAAATCTATACTTAAAAAGGCATGCCTAAGATCCAGTGCCCCGAAAACCAGAAGCATAGCGACGCCGCCAAACAGCGATATCAACGGATTAACCCTGCGATTCAATAAAATAATGGCGAGATATGTTAATAAAAATATTACTATTACAAAAGGCTTCATAAACTACCCCCTGAGGGGATTGGCAGACTGCCGCAAGAAATATGTCAATCTCTCAAGTTCTATCGATAGGTCTATATTTAATAACTCTATACCCTTTGGGACCCTGGGCCTTATAGGCGCAAGATTCAAGATAGCCTTTATCCCGGAAGAGATCAATCTATCAATCACGCCCTGGGCCGCACCCCGGGGGACCGCTACAATAGCAATGTTTATACCTTTAGATTTTACTGTCCTTTCGAGTTCGTCTATATCCTTAATCCTGATGCCCTGTTTTACTTTATTTACCTTTTTCGTGTCATTATCAAATGCACATTTTATACTAAAGCCCTGCGTCTTAAATCCCCTGTATGTTAAAAGTGCTGAACCCAGGTTGCCCACGCCTACAAGTGCTACTTCCCATTTCCTATCTATACCCAGGATCTTCTTTAACTCTGATTTTAAAACTTCGATATTGTAACCGCTGCCAGGCCTGCCGAATTGGCCAAAATAGGCAAGGTCTTTCCTAACCTGTGCAGCGCTGCACCCTGTTAGAGTAGCCAGCTGCTGAGAAGATGTAACGCTTACAGCCTCTAATGATAGAATTGCCCTATAATAAAGCGAGATCCTCGGGATGCTCGAGGAAGGAATTTTCATGTAACCGCTGACTAATCAACAGCTTCTACTTTAACGATCTCGGGGATATCCTCTTTTAACGCCCTTTCAACACCTTGCTTTAGGGTTATCTGAGACATGGGGCAGCTGCTGCAGGCGCCTCTTAACCTAACCTTTACTACGCCATCCACTATGTCTACCAGTTCTATGTCCCCTCCGTCTCTCTGGAGAAACGGCTTTATCTTTTTTATGGCATCTTCGACTTTTTCGCGCATAATGTCTCCTTAAATGAGTCCGCCTTAGGCAGACAAATGTGAGTTACAAAAAAGCAATAATTTTGTACCTTTTGTAACTAAGTTATCCACAGGTTGTTCACATTTTTGCTACTCGATTGGCCTCTCTTTCAGCGGTTTAAATCTAAGACCGCTCTCTTCACCCGGTATGGAGGCAACTGGCTCTGTGAGGAGAAACTGTCCCTTAACAATCCTTTCTTTCAAGGTCTCAGCTATCTCAACTGCCTTTAGATAGCTGGAAAGTGAGCCTACAGGGACCTCCTTATCTTTAACCTTTATACTCCCGGTCTTAAGCTGGGCATAGTTTACCTCCCCAAGGCCCCCTGGCTTACAATTTGGATAGGCATCGCTATAGTCGATTATCTGGGTCCAGATATCCTCATCCTTCACAGCAGTAAACCTGCATATCTCTTCATCCAATATAGGGATCGGTATCCCTATACCAACCGTGAGTGTAACCCCATATCCCTGAAAGGTCGTACCCACTAAATAGTCAGGGGACATGCCTTTCAAATCGCCTATTACAGCCAGGGTGCCTGCGGGTGCCTGCGGTATGCCATTCTTTCTACGCTTTACTGTCGGGGCATGCTGGGTACCCTGCCATGCAATATAACCCTCGCCGCCTCCCAGGAAAATCCTGGTGCCGATACCAATGGTCTTATAATAAGGGTCATTCAAGAGAGGCGAAAGTTGTCCTGCTGAACAGTAGTATGCATTCCCAAGATGAGGACGCAATATGCCCATATAGGTATAGATCACCCTGCTGGAAAGATTAACTGCACAGTTATAGTTTTGATAGGCATTACGTATATTAAAGAGTACTGCCTCATTAAGGTCTTTGATATTGATCAGGGTTTCAAGCTTTTTGCGCGGATAGCAATCTGTGCCGTATGTTTCAGCATGAAGCCTGAGGTCCTTGCCTGCAACGAGCTCCTGGATTACATGGCCGCCGCCGTAGTTGAATTCCCCCGGATAGACCTTATTCTGGGGGTCATGTTTCGGCAAGGCAGTTGCCCCCAAAAAAACATCCACTGCCGCGAAACCGGCATATAGAGGGACATCGTTTAAGGTAACCTCTCCTCCCCCAAGTTTCATCCTGGGCCTTGAATGGCCTATATTAAAATACGCCCCGGAAGAACACATTGGACCAAACGTCCCGGTGGTAACAACGTCTACCTTTTCTGCTGTCTTCTTCAGGCCGTCTTTCTCAACAAGGCCGATTATCTCCTCTGCCGTAACCACTACGGCCTTGCCTTTTTTAATCCTCTCGTTGATCTCTTTGATTGTCTTTGGCATTGCAAACCTCCCTAATTATGTCAGGAAAATTTTTTACACTAATCAGATACTATAGGTACAATCTCTTCTTTCCGTCTGTCTTGCATTCACCCGCCTCGCCAGTTCGGCAAATGTAGCTGTATCTATAACTAACGAGGTGGCTGTATAAACCTGATCCAATAGCTCTTTAAATACACACCCACTAAAATCCTTGCATTCATCGTAACTATCCCTGACCGCACACGCCAGAGGTTCTATAGGCCCTTCTATAAATCTAACCGCCTCTCCGACTGTAATCTTCTCGGGCGGCTTGGTTAGAAAGTAGCCGCCGCTAATGCCGCGTTTACTATCTACGAACCCTCCTCTTTTTAAGGTCAGGAGGACCTGTTCTAAAAATTTAACCGGTATATCGCCCTTCCTCGCAAGATTATGAATAGAGACGACACCTTTATTATAACTTAATGCTAATTCGAGAAGAGTTTTTAGGGCATAATCTCCTTTATAACTTATCTTCATTAGCGCCTCCTAATCTCTATAATCATGACTAATATAATAGACATTATAGCGTATCCATAAATCGTGTCAAGTCTTTTTTATAGGCGATTATATACGTAAAGAAGATATAATTTCTTCAGATCGGAAGAGCGTCGTGTAGGGAAAGAGTGTAGATCTCGGTGGTCGCCGTATCATTAAAAAAAAAAAACAGAACGGAAGAGCGTCGTGTAGTGAAAGATTGTAGATCTCGGTTGTCGCAGTATCATTAAAAAAACAAGAACATAAA
>CAJVXD010000160.1 GCA_913009675.1 uncultured bacterium
ATGTTCGATGAGTTCTGCGCAGCTGTTCTTTGCGTGGTCTGAGGAGGAGAAGGAATAGGGTCCTTCACTAGTACTAGTGTATACTTATATCGTGTTAGCGCGGTAAAGCTTGAGATAGTGGCCGCTGCCTTAATCTTCCTAGGGATCGGATATGTAGAAGCGCTTGGCATGGGGCCGAATGTTGTACCGCCGCCCCTCCATAAAGGAGACCTTATCGAACCTGCCCTGGCCCTCCCTGTCCCCTTTTGTCTCCATGGCTTTCTGCCTCCGCCTCTCTTCTCCCCTCTGGTCTTTGTAGAAGCGTTTCCCTGCCTCTGGTTCGCCCTATACATTGTTATCGCCTGATATAAGAGATCTTTGCGCACCTTTGCATTAAAAACGCTGGGGTCCAGCTTAAACTTGTCTACCTTCTTTCCTGAAAGGCTATAGACATCTACAACAGGGATCTCTGTCTTTTTCGATACCCTGTCTTTATTTTTAGCTTTAACCTTTACCATCTGTGCCTCAATGATATCTTTTGACTATGTCTTTTTCTCGGGTCCTTGTTTCTTCTCTTCCTTCGGCCTCAGGGATAGTTTCTTCTTTGATATCCTTATCTCCAGATAACCGTTATCCGCACCTGGAACAGGACCTTTTACAAGCATCAGATGCCTGTCTTTATATATCTTGAATACCTCTAAGTTTTGAACGGTCCTTCTCTTGTTTCCCATGCGCCCCGGGAGCCGCTGGCCTTTCCATACCCTCGACGGATAACTGCTGCCGCCTATGGAACCTACCCTCCGATGATGCATTGAACCATGAGTATCCGGCCCGCCAGCCCAATGCCATCTCTTTACTCCGCCCTGAAAACCCTTACCTATAGAAGTACCTGTGATATCCACAAAATCTCTTTCTCTGAAGATGTCGGCTGTTATCTCTCTTCCTGCAGTTATATTCTCATCGACGTCAAAGGGGATCTCTTTGACAAAGGCCTTTGGCCCTACCTTTAGTTTTTTATACAACCCTAACTCGGGCTTAGGGGTATTCTTTTCTTTTCTGTCGCCAAAACCGAGCATAACCTTGTCTTTCAATGCATTCAGGACCACGCATGGACCGGCCTCTATCACGGTCACGGGGATAAATTTGCCCTTCTCCGTAAAAACCTGAGTCATCCCTATTTTTTTACCCAATATACCTATCTTCACTTGATCTCCGCATCCACACCTGCAGGCAAATCTAATTTCCTCAGTGCATCTATTGTCTTGGCAGTAGGGCTAATGATATCTATGAGCCTTTTATGGGTCTTCATCTGAAACTGCTCCCTGGACTTTTTATCCACATGAGGAGACCTCAATACAGTAAAGATCTCCCTTTTTGTCGGTAAAGGGATAGGCCCGGAAACCGTGGCCCCTGTGCGTTTTGCCGTATCTACTATCTCTATAGCAGACTGATCCAGCAATTTATAATCATAAGCCTGTAGTTTTATGCGGATCTTTTGGAGTTGCTGTGCCATATCTATTCTATTATCTCCGAGACCACCCCTGCACCTACCGTGTGCCCGCCTTCACGTATTGCAAAGCGAAGCTCCTTTTCCATGGCAATGGGGATTATCAGCTGGATCTCCAAATCTACGTTGTCACCCGGCATAACCATCTCGGTCCCCTTTGGGAGCTGGGCGACGCCGGTGACATCTGTGGTCCTGAAATAAAACTGCGGACGATAACCCTTGAAAAACGGCGTATGCCGTCCGCCTTCTTCCTTTGTCAGGATATATACCTTTGCCTTGAATTTTGTATGGGGGGTTATGGAGCCTGGTTTTGCGAGGACCTGGCCGCGTTCGAGATCCTTTTTTTCAATACCCCTTAAAAGCACCCCTACGTTGTCTCCCGCCTGGCCCTGGTCAAGTATCTTTCTGAACATCTCAACTCCTGTTACGACTGTCTTGCGGGATTTTTCCATGAGGCCTACTATCTCTATCTCATCGCCTACCTTTACTATGCCTCGCTCTATCCTGCCTGTCCCTACTGTGCCGCGCCCTGTAATCGAGAATACATCCTCTACTGCCATCAAGAAGGGCTTGTCTGTATCACGTTTGGGCTCGGGGATATAGTTATCCACCTGTTTCATGAGTTCTATTACGGAGCTGCAGGCCTTGCATTCGTCTTTCCCGCAGCCGCATTCCATTGCCTTTAAGGCAGAACCCCTTACAATAGGGACCTTATCCCCGGGGAATTCGTATTTGCTTAACAGGTCTCTTACCTCGAGCTCTACAAGGTCCAATAGTTCAGGGTCATCGACTGCGTCACATTTATTTAAAAATACCACTATGGCCGGCACGCCGACCTGGCGGGCTAAAAGTATATGTTCTCTTGTCTGGGGCATCGGGCCGTCTACTGCCGATACCACCAGGATAGCGCCATCCATCTGGGCAGAACCTGTAATCATGTTCTTGATGTAATCTGCATGGCCCGGGCAGTCAACGTGTGCGTAGTGACGGGCAATTGTCTGATACTCGGCATGATGGACATTTATGGTAACGCCCCTCTCCCTCTCTTCAGGGGCATTATCGATATCCTCGAATCGCTTGGCCTCGGCAAGCCCCCTTGCTGCTAAACACTTGGTGATGGCGCTGGTCAGCGTGGTCTTACCGTGGTCAACGTGCCCTATGGTCCCTATGTTTACGTGTGGTTTTGTGCGTTCAAATTTTTCCTTGGCCATTGTAATACCTCCTGCTTTGCGTAGTTCTGCGATTATTGAGCAATAATTTTTTCTGCTATATTTAAAGGTACTTCTGCGTAATGCGAAAATTCCATTGTATATGAAGCCCTGCCCTGTGTCAAGCTCCTTATTGCTGTTGCGTAGCCAAACATCCCGCCGAGAGGCACATAACCTATAACAATCTTGGCATTGCCTTTCTGCAATATCTTTTGTATCCTGCATCTTCTCGAATTCAGGTCTCCTATAACATCTCCCATGTATTCCTCGGGGAACGTAACTTCAAGTTTCATTACCGGTTCCATTAGCCTGCATCTCGCCCTCTTAAGGCCATCGGTAAATCCGATGGAGCCTGCCATTTTAAATGCCAGCTCTGAAGAATCTACCTCATGGAAAGAACCATCGATCAGGGTAACCTCTGTATCGATTACGGGATACCCGGCCAGGACACCTGTCTTTGAAGCCATCAGGACACCCTTCTCAACGGCAGGTATATACTCCCTTGGTATGGCCCCGCCTATAATCTTGTTTTTAAATTCTACGCCTGTCCCGGGCTCAGCCGGCTTTAATCTCATAATGGCATGGCCGTATTGCCCCCTGCCTCCTGTCTGTTGAATAAACTTGCCTTCGCATCTGACTTCCTGCCTGGGCATTTCCTTATAGGCAACCTGCGGCGTCCCTGTTTTTGCCTCGACCTTGAACTCTCGAAAAAGCCTGTCCATAATGATCTCGAGATGTAACTCACCCATCCCCGATATAATATTCTGCCCTGTCTCAGAATTATAGCTTACCCTGAATGTCGGATCTTCTTCCTGTAATTTAGATCGGAAGAGCGTCGTGTAGGGAAAGAGTGTAGATCTCGGTGGTCGCCGTATCA
>CAJVXD010000161.1 GCA_913009675.1 uncultured bacterium
AAACATAATATGAAGATAGTTGATTGTCAGGTTAATGATATAAACGGTGGCAGCACCAGGATATTTATTAGAAAGAATAACGCCGACGATGAAACATTTGCTACCGCGCCACATAGAGATGTCGCGCGTTATCGTGTAGATACAATATTAAATTACGAAAAAAAACTTGAATTAAACAGAAAAGTAACATACATTAATTTTTACAAAAAATCTCTCGCGCTAAAAAAGCAAACGATTAATTTTATTAAACAAAAAAAGAAACAGGGTAAAACTATTTGGGGTTATGGCGCTTCAACCAAAGGCAATACACTACTTCAGTGGTTTAATTTAGATAACACTTTAATTGACGCAATAGCGGAAAGGTCTCCGGCAAAATTTGGTCTAAAAACTATTGGAACAAATATTCCGATTCGCTCGGAAAAAGAAATGCGAAAAGCAAAACCGGATTATTTATTAATTTTACCCTGGCCTTTTTGCCGTCTAGTTCAAATATCACTGCGTCCTTGTCTATCTTTAAGACCTTCAGGGAACCTATCTTTTGCCCCTCTTTCACTATCTCGCCGTTTATAATCGCGACAGAACCCTTTACCTCATCCCATAGAATCCCCTCCAGCCGGATATCCCTTACGCCCTTCACCCCATAGGCGTCCGAGATATAGGCCCCGTCCTTTGAAACAAGCGGCACAAATGGATCCCTTTTCCCTGCCGCATCATATTTAAAACCGCTCTCTGCAAACAAGGCCCCTGTCAATAATAAGATAATGCTGATTACGAAAGATATCTTCATAGCGCCGGCCTGTTTTAATGCATCACATAGGTAGTTACCCTCAGCCTTATATTATGTCTCCTTAGATTCGAAGAATTGTCGCGTATGTCCAGGTCGTCAATCTTTATAAATCTATCCATGTCCTCAAGTTTGTTGACAAACTTACCGCATTGATGATAACCCGCGCTTGCCTCTATGAGTATCGGAAATTCGGAATAGACCTTGTTCCCAACCCTGTCCCCTCCTGAAGAAGTATCTCCCAATACCTCCAGGGGTTTTATCTTGAGTATCCTGACCCCCGAGGATTCTGCTATGCTCGAAAAATCCTCCAGCAGAGTGGGGACCTCATCCTGGTTGGGGAAACTCTTCTCTAATAGCTCTGACTGCTTCTTGAGGTTTGCATACTGCGCCCTTATCCTGGCCTTGCTGGCAATAAGGCCCCGGGCCTTCGCGACCCTTTTCTTTACAGCGTAGAACTCCCTGTTATTTACGATAAAACGCGAGAATTGCGGCTTCAAAAGAAGATTGTAGTAAAAAACAAGGCCCGCCACTCCAAGGATCCCTAAAAGCACATATAGCTTCTGTTTTTCCTTAAGTTCCATTGTCTTTTTTAAAATAGAGGGCTATCCTGAAACCCACCACATCCCTTTTGTCTATAGTTTTTCTCTGAACATTCTCAAGCTTGATATCCCTAAAATCCTTGAAGAACCTTTTATTCTCTCTTATATTTTTCATAAACTTACCTACAGCGGCCATGGCCTTTTCTTTTTTCGATATCACGCTGCCCTCTATTATAAACCTTTGTCCTGAATCCGTATGGATACGCGTAAACCAGATGCCCGGGAGGGTCATATCTGAAAGCTCGTTCAATTTCTGCGCCCACAGAAACCCCCTGCTGGTAAGCTGGCCGAGTACACCCATCTTTGTCTTTAAGACAGCTAACTCTTTATTCAGGGCCTCCACATCGGACCTTTGTGCGGAGATATTCTGTTCTTCAAGCATAAGCCTCATAACCTGTTTTTTTCTCAGGGATGAACCTATCGATAAAATGACTATCAGAAAAATCAGGGCCCCTAAGACAAGGCCCCCTGCCAAAAATTTAACCTTACCCATCGTCTCAATGTCCAACCTGAAGGACAGGCCTCTTTTCTTACGCATTTCCTCCGGTAATAGATTTATCTCTATCATTTTCTCAGCGCAAGCCCTATTGCTACCGAAAACACAGCAGGCTGGCTCTCCATCTCCCCGGTGGACTCTCCTACGGTAACGGCATCGAACGGATTCCACATCATGACGTCCACGCCCAGATTATCCTTTAAAAAATCAACGATGTTAAAAAGGTACGAACTGCCGCCGCTTATGTATAACCTTTCCACATTTCTGCCAAACTGGGATTCGAAATAATCAAAAGAGGCCCTTATCTGCGAACCTAACCTTTCGAGGACAGGCATAATGACACTCACCACCTCCTGTTTCCTCTCCATGGGTTTCTTCTTTAGCGCCTCTGCTTCTTCGAGTCCAAGCCCCATCGCGTCTTTTATCCTGCCGGTGATATCCATGCCTCCCCACAATATATCCCTTGTGAAATGTACGCTGCCCTTTGTTATTATATTCATATTCGAAAACCTGGCTCCGAGATTTATGAGGGCACAGGAAAGATCATGTGCATCATGAGCCTTCTCCTGCCGGAAACAATTTAAAAATGCGAAGCTGTCGATATCTATAATATTTATCTCTAACCTCAGCTCTTTAAAGATATTCAGTAATCCATTAACCTTATTTTTCTTTGCCGCGACCAGGAGAACCTTCATATTACCCGAAGCCGACCTCTCAAGGACTGCACAATCTATAATGGATTCATCTGTCTTAAAGGGGAGATATTTCTCCGCTTCAAATTTTATTGCACTATCAAGCTCTTCCTGCTTCAGGGAAGGCATCTCTATATATCTTACGATAACCGATGGCCCTGACAGAGAAACGTTTACGCGCTTCAGGGAGAATTTCGTGAGCGACAGCATCTCTTTCAGTGCAGTCTTTACATCGGCCCCCTTGATGCAGATGATACTGCATCTTTTTAACTCAGGGACACGGCCCTTTCTGTTTGCGAGTTCTACCAGTTTTATACTGTAAGTCCCTATATCAATACTCGCAACTCTTCTCATTGTTTTGGCCCCTATATATAAGAAATAGAAGCTATAGATAGAGATACAACATTTATGGATTATAGGTTTTTAGCTGGTTTTGGTATAGTTGTTTTGTTTGTATATACTCAAGGATTTTTTAAACCAGAATATTTTTCCATTTCTTTTACTGTTTCAATTATTTCGTTTTTGTTGATTTCATATATAGCTAATCAAAATCACAAATACATAACTGATTGCTATGATGGTTTAAGAAAATCAGTAAGAGATGATAAAATTTTAGAATATAAGATACCTGAGATGTGTACATTTGATTTTCTTTATTATAAGAAGAAGTTTAATGATTAAATAATAAAGTTCTTACTAAGATTAAATTTTCTGAGAAGATCATAGCCCGAGCCAAAACAAGGGGGCGAATGCTCAAATTTAGTTAGCTGAAGGTGAGATGAAGACGATTGTGTCTCCTCGGATGAACGTTAGGCCGTAGCTTGTTTTTTGTTCTCCTTCTTCTACTTCTTTTGCGCTGTCGAGAACCACGTTGATGTGGATGTCGAAGGCTAGAAGTGTTCCGACGAATTGTTTGCCGGACTTCAGCTGAACTAAAATCTCTTTACCTTTTGCTGAATTCAGCAAATCCAAAGGTCTATCGATTCCGTTTA
>CAJVXD010000162.1 GCA_913009675.1 uncultured bacterium
TGAGTGGTTGTGTTAGTGTATAATGCTGGTTAAGGCATATTAGAGATATATGTGGTATTGTTTTTTTTTTCAAGCAGAAGACGGCATACGAGATATATCAGTGTGACTGGAGTTCAGACGTGTGCTCTTCCGATCTCAGGTAAAGAGCTTTGCCATCACCGATACAGAATTAGAGGGTGCTTTAGAAAATGGTATGGGGTTTGATGGTTCATCCATTACAGGTTATCAGGATATAGAGGAATCCGACATGATCGCCATGCCGGACCCGAATACCTTTACTATACTCCCATGGAGGCCCGGTGAGAAGGCTGTTGCAAGGATGATATGCGATATCCTGACCCCTGACAGGGCCCCCTATGAAGGCGATCCGAGGTATGTTTTAAAGAGAGCGCTTAAGAGGGCCAGGGAGATGGGGTTTGATCATTATTATGTAGGTCCGGAGCTCGAGTATTTTTATTTTAAGAATGACCAGGGAACAGAGGTGCTCGATAAGGGCGGGTATTTTGATTTGACTACGCTGGATGTAGCAAGTGATCTGAGACGCGAAACAGTCCTGGCTTTAGAAAGGATGGGGATAAGGATAGAATATTCTCACCATGAAGTTGCCCCGTCACAGCATGAAGTAGACATGAAGTATCAGGATGCATTGAGGATGGCCGATAGCGTTATCACCTACAGAGTGGCCGTTAAAGAGATAGCAAGTAGATTCGGGGTATATGCTACATTCATGCCAAAGCCGATATTTGGCCAAAATGGTTCGGGTATGCACACCCACCAATCTTTATTCAAAGGCAGTAATAATGCATTTTTTGACAAAGACTCAAAGGATAACCTTTCGGATACAGCCAATAGTTATATAGCAGGACTTCTCAGGCATGCAAAGGATATCTGTTCAATATTTGCTCAGACGACAAACTCGTATAAGCGATTGGTGCCGGGTTACGAGGCCCCTGTTTATATAGCATGGAGCCGCAGTAATAGAAGTGCACTGGTAAGGGTACCGCTTTATCACCCCGGCATGGAAAAGGCGACAAGGTGTGAGTTTAGGGCATGCGACCCGGCGTGTAATCCATACCTTACGTTTGCTGCGATGCTTCAGGCTGGCTTGGAAGGCATAGAGAAGGGCTACAGAAAATTAGAGCCGATGGGACAAAATCTCTATCATCTTACAGATATAGAAAGGAAGGAGAGAGGTATAGAGATTTTGCCGGATAGCCTCGGTCATGCCATAGCCATAACAGAGAGAAGCGCACTGGTCAAAAAGACTCTAGGCAGTCACATATTCCCGCGATTTATTGAGATCAAGAAAAAGGAATGGGACGATTACAGGGTCCAGGTCTCCAGATATGAACTCGATAAATACCTGCCTATACTTTAATGAGCGTGCCTGATTCGGACGTATGATTTGCAAAGATTGAAGATTTTCGCAAATTATCTCCTGCTATAAAAGAGCATAAGACGCTTTCCTGATACTAGAGTATACGCCTTTCTCCTTTCTTGTAAGAAAGGACCTAATAACCGCTGAAAATAACAGAAGGTCATCTGATATGCGTAAATCAGCTGTAATCTTTTCTACTGTATTTTTGTGTATTTTGTTATACGCGATAATAGATACTGCGTGCACGGATCATAGGCTTGAGGCCGCAGAGTCCGATACAAGCCATCCGTCCACCCCCCTCCCGTTTAGAAAAGGGGAAAGGCTGGTTTATGAGGTCAGGTATAGTAAGATAAAGGTAGGGAGATCTACCCTGACATTTAACGGGGAAAAGGAGCTGGATGGCAAAAAGGTCTATCAGGTTAGTTTTTTTACCAGGGTCCCTTCCATAAAGGACAGCGAAGAGATATATGCAGATGAGGAGACATTTCTTCCTGTAGAGGTGCGCAGGAAGGTCAAAAAAAAGATAGGGTTCACCGATAATATAGTAGAAAGATATGATCAGAAAAATTTCAGAGTGGATATAACCCAAAAGAGTAAATTACGCACAAGAGTGTTCTCTATAAAAAAGGATTCTCCTATTCATAACGCGATACTCCTGGCCTATTATTGTAGGCTGCTGGACAGCTTTGATGAAGGCTCCAGCTTCCATGTGGCGCTTCCGACAGTTGATTTTGAAGTAATATTCAAGGGTATCGAAAAGATAAATACCCCTTTGGGCGAATATAGCGCTTATGTCTTTACAAGTAATCCGCCAAGGTTTAAGCTCTGGCTGAGTGCTGATGAAAAAAGGGTCCCGTTAAAGATACAAAATCCAGGCCCCCTGGGGTATTCTCTTTTGATAAAATCCATAGAGTAGTCTATTCTCGAACTTCTTTTCTTATTTTTAGCCCTCAATAAAATCGCTTGACAATATTTAGCTGATGTGGTATTCTTTATAGTAATAAGGGTACAAGGTATGTGCCCAAGAGAAGAACACGATGAGGCGTTCGGAAGAACGTCTTTTTTTATTTTAGGGCACCATGAACTGATTTGGAGCAGGGGAAATGGATTTTAGAGCGCTTTACGACAGGATATCTCCGAGGCTAAAGAGGATAGCCAGGCACTACAGGACCCGCTGTTCTCCCTTAGGAGAAGAGGACTTATACCAGGAGATGTGTTGTTATCTCTGGGGGCATTTTAGGGATAGCCGAGGAGAGGGCATGAGCGATTATTATATAGCAAAAGGCTGCGAGTTTTATCTTTTAAACTATATGAGGGTGCACAGAGAAAAAGTTAGCTTGTCGAGACTGGAAGAGCCCATTAATGAGAGGGGCGATATGTTAAAGGATGTATTAGCGGATTCTTCTGAGGGGATAGATAGGGTTGTTGAGAGAAAAATGGTAATAGATGATATTATGAACAATGGTTTTACGAAAAGGGAAAAGGAAGTTTTTGGGCTCCTGCTTAAAGGCCATACTGTAAGAGAGGCCGGTGAGAGGCTCGGGATCTCCCACGTTATGGTCGTGAAATCAAAGAAGAATTTGATAGAAAAATGGCAGAGAAAATAAGGTTACCAAAATCTCGAAATATTTACTTTGATAAATAGGGATAGTTCTCGACGGACTTAAATAATACTCTTTGAGCGAGTAAAGCGAGTCCGGAAGATTTAAACACATTGATGTGTTGAGACAAAGGCGTTCGTTATTACGAACGCCTTTTGTATTTTGGGCATAGACGCCCAATGTAATGCCGGGCGGCATAATCTTGAGTCAGTTTTGTAATTAGTCCGCTTCAGGCGGACTCATTTCAGGAGGTGAAGAAGATGAGGATTTTTAGGAAGTCATTGGTATCGGCTGTTATCTATTTTATTGGTTATGCGTTAATAGTTGGTTTTTTTACAAGGCCCGCAATGGCAGAAGGGTCTAAGAAGGGATTGTTGGAAGGGACACCGATAGATTAGTCGAAGATTCAAATCTTGATAGAAATCGAGTTTCTGAAATAATTATTGGGATTTATGCAGTTAGAGAATTTGAATCGAGAGATATGGAGTTTGCTGAGCTGCTTTACGATGTGGATGAAGTGGTTGATTTAATAAAGGCGAACAAAATTTAGAACGAGAACTGGGGCCAGAATAAATGGGGC
>CAJVXD010000163.1 GCA_913009675.1 uncultured bacterium
TTTTACGTTCATCATGTTGTAAATCGGTTGAATCCGTGGTTAGGCAATATGTTTATCAAGCCCTGTCTTTTCCTTATCAAATATGACATTAACGCTCAAGGCCGCATCTATGAAATCTAAAAACGCCCTCCTTTCCCTTTTGCTTTTAAAGAGAGGCCCTATGAGTCTTGCCGCCCCCTTTCTTAGGCCCTTGAGGGTAAAAAAGCTGTCTACCCCCCTTAAAACCATGCCTTTCCCGTTCCTGCCCCCCAATCTTATCTTGGTTGTTCCGGAACCCTTAAGCCTGTTATATTCGGATACAGAGATTATCCCTTTATTCATAATCTCTGATACTGCCTTCTTCGCCCTATCAAGGAACCCATGTATATCATCTAATTCCAAAAGCTCTCCCACCAGTGCCTCTGAGATACCCTTACTGCCCGCTATTTTTTTTATCTCTAATTGTCTCTGCTTATCCCCTATGTCACCCTTCTCTTTTAAAGACACTATTGAATTCACTACGGACTGGACCTTTTTGAGAATCCTTCCTCGAAGGCCTGTCTTAAAGACATAGAAAGGCAGGACAGAGCCTACGGCCTTTTTTCTGGCTGCCTCCATGGCCTGTTTATTGATCTCTCCATTTGTGCTGAAATCATAGGGCGCATAGATAGACCGGAGGGCGATGTCGCCTTCACGAAATTCTGCCTTAAAAAGCCCCCTATCCCACTGGATAATGATGACCAATAGAATAGACGTTACCAGGACAAGGGTTACGTGTGACAACAGATTAGGGTTTTTATTTGACTGTTTTTTAAGTATGCTTTTCATTGTCGTACGCCTTTACTATCTCCTGCACCAGCGGATGTCTTACGACATCCGCTCCCGTGAAATACACAAACCTTATCCCTTTTATATCCTCGAGGATACGCCGGGCATGTTTCAGGCCGGATTCCCTGCCCGCGGGAAGGTCGCTCTGCGTAGCGTCTCCTGTTATCAGGGTCTTGGAATCAAAACCAAGCCTTGTTAAAAACATCTTCATCTGTTCCTGCGTAGAATTCTGTGCCTCATCCAGGATTATAAAAGAATCGTTCAATGTCCTGCCCCGCATGTAAGCAAGAGGGGCAACCTCGATAATACCCCTCTCGATATAATCCTGGACCCTGTCGGCCTCCATCATATCGTAAAGCGCATCATAGAGAGGCCTGAGGTAAGGGCTGATTTTTTCAGAGAGATCCCCTGGCAGGTAGCCAAGGCTCTCTCCTGCCTCAACAGCCGGCCTCGCTAAGATGATCCTGCTTACCAGCTGTTTTTTTAGCGCATTAACTGCCATGGCCATCGCCAGATAGGTCTTACCTGTGCCTGCAGGCCCTATCCCGAATACGATATCGTATTTTCTTATGGCATCTACGTATCTCTTCTGCCCCTCTGTCTTTGGGGTTACAAATCGGTGTTTTGAAGAAACCTCAATCTTGTCGAGGTAGATGGCGTGTAAATCAACGCGTGGATCCTTCTTAAATGTCCTGATAGAATAATCGATCTCGTCCCTCTTTATGACACCGCCGTTACGCAATATAAAGATCAACTCCTCAAAGAGCCTTGCGCTTTTTTCGGTCGCTTGTCTGCTCCCGTTTATCACCAATCTTTCATCTCGTAATAAGACCTTTACCCCAAAATTGGACTCTACCAATCTCAGGTTCTCATCGCACTTTCCCAAAAGGGCCCTGGCTTCGTCGTTGTCCCTTATCGTTAGAACCTTTTTCATGTAACTCACTCTCATTCGAGACAATTTAGAGTTCAGGTATGATTAATTTTTGACCAGCCCTGATTATCTTGGGGCTCTTTAAAACGCCCCTGTTCGCTTCGTATATCTTCCTCCACTTTTTTGTCGTACCGTACATCTTACCCGAGATCTTCTGAAGCGTATCCCCTTTTCTTACGAGATAGGTACTATGTTCTTTCCTGACAAGCATACCACTGCCTTTTTCTTTTCTATATCTATCGTTTGTTTGAGCTGTTTTCTTATACAGGACCCGCGGGCCTTCTGAAACAGCAGACCCGCCCAGCCTTATAACATTTTCCCCTTTTCCGCCGGTAGTTTTTTTATTCTCCGAAGGGATGTTGTTCTTTAAATAACCCCTGTTCCCGTTTTTATAAAAATCTATCTTCTTCTTCGGTTCCGGTTTTGTTTCTACGGGCCCCATCGGAAGCTCTATCTCTATATTATACATCTCCCTGGTCTTTCTTGTTTCCGGCTCTGAAACAGGGGGCACCTGCCCCATTATCACGCCTCTATTGCCTTTGATCTCCTGGTCAACCCTGTCAACCTCGTAAGGGATTGTCCGTATAACACACCCGGACATCAGAAAAGCTGTAAGCAATAAACTGAAACCTGTAAGTTTATTCATGGCCCCCTCCTTTTGAATTTCTAATTTCGGTTTTGTTTCGGATTTCATCTTATCTTATCTGTTTTTATTCTCAATTCCCTTAACTGCCTGTCATCCACCGGCGATGGGGCCTCTGTCATAGGACAGGATGCCTTTTGTGTCTTTGGAAAGGCAATCACCTCTCTTATGCTGTCCACCCCGCACATTATAGCGAGGAACCTATCCAGTCCAAGGGCAATGCCTCCATGCGGCGGGGCACCGTAAGAAAAGGCCTCCAGTAAAAACCCGAATCGTTCTCTGGCATGCAAAATATCCATGCCTATACGCTTGAAGACCTTCTCCTGCAGGTCTCTCTGGTGGATCCTGATGCTGCCGCCGGCAATCTCTACGCCGTTAATTACCAGATCATAGGCCCTTGACCTGACCTTCTCCGGTGAAGATTCTATAAGATCTATGTCCTCTCTAACGGGCGAGGTGAACGGATGGTGTTCCATGTCCCATCGCTTTTCCTCCTGATTAAATTTAAAAAGCGGAAAATTCATGACCCATAAAAACTCAAACCCTTTTTTGTCCTTACGTAAATCGGGTTTGTCTGTCCCGTATCTTTCCATGGCCTCGCGGTATGTTATTTTCGGAAAGGGCCTCTTCAGCTCTCTCCCCATGACATCTTTAAATATCTGACAAAGCAACCTCTCCACTATATCAAAGATCGTGTCTTCATCCACAAAAGAGAGCTCCATGTCCAGCTGGGTAAATTCGGGCTGTCTGTCCGAACGCAGATCCTCGTCTCTAAAACACCTTGCAATCTGAAAGTATCTCTCAAAGCCGGCTACCATCAATAGTTGTTTAAAGAGCTGAGGAGATTGAGGGAGGGCAAAAAATTTACCGGGGTTGAGCCTGGAAGGGACCAGAAAATCCCGAGCGCCTTCCGGCGTAGATTTAGTCAGGATGAGATCGGAAGAGCGTCGTGTAGGGAAAGAGTGTAGATCTCGGTGGTCGCCGTATCATTAAAAAAAAAAAAGACATAAAAAACAGAAAATAAAAGAACAAAGAAAACAAAAACAAAAAAAGAAAAACTGCAGAGAGTTCGTAAGCTAACAGTAGTTCTGCACAACAAGATCTAGATTACTATTATCACGCTAT
>CAJVXD010000164.1 GCA_913009675.1 uncultured bacterium
GGATTGTGACGAAGTAATGATTGAATCTTGTGTTGTTCGAGCAGAAGGCGGCATAGGAAATATAACAGTGTGACTGGAGTTCAGACGTGTGCTCTTCCGAGCTTGATAGCCAGGGTTACTGATCACCTTGCACGCTTGGAAAAGAGAACAGATAGATTTTCCTATGCGTGAACGCATGATGAGGATCGAACCGGAGGCTATTATTCTCACTGGGAGGGGGCCGCTTTTAAAGGGGAGTATCGTTAAGGCCTATCTCAAGTGCATAAGGCCGCAGTGCCGATGTCGAAAGGACAAGAAGGCCCGGCATGGTTCCTATCTGTATTTACACTATACCCGGGATGGAGGGCAGAAAATGGTCTATATCCGAGCCGGGATGAAGCTAAAGGTAAAAGAATGGACATTGTCAGCGGGGAAAAGGGGAAAGGCCGGGCCCATTACATAAGAATACACTGGCTGATGCCCTGGATAAGTTTTCTGCTTCGGAGGTAGAACATCTACTCAACGAAGGGGTTAAGATATTGGCCCGCTCAGGGTTTCTCAAAGATGATATTTACTATATCTTAGATGCGACGGCTATGGAGACGACGGATAAATGTAAAGGTCGGGGGATGAAGATAGTTAAGGAAAAACATGTTAACAAAGAGGGTAGGGTTGTGGTAATAGAGGTGCGCAAGTACGGCTTCAAGCTGATTGTTATCCGTTCGGTCAAGAGCCGGATAATAGTAGCGGCTAAGGTAGTGAGGATTGAACAACATGAGAAGAATTATACCTTCAGCCTTCTCCGGCAGGCGAAAGAGAATTTAGGTAAGAAGGCAAAAATAGAAGTTCTTCTTCTATACCGGGGGTTTATAGATGGAGAAGATCTCTGGAAGATAAAATATATTCACAAGATAGATTTCATCATTCCCTCTAAAACGAATATGGCTATTACTGAAGATGCCCGAGGTTTAAGATTCTCGGAAGCCGGGCCCGGGCTCTGGCGAGCGGAAAGAGAAGATAAAAAAGGCCGGGCCATGGCCATCATGGGGATAGAGGGCTTGATTAGTTATGACCAGTATGGCAGCGAGTCCCACAACCGTGAGAATAGATTCGGTAAAGATTTTAAGGCGAACCCTCTCAATGTGGTGATGGTCACCAAATGGAAAGGTGAGGACTACCATGCGGGTAAGGAGAAAGTTTTCTTAACCAGCTTGCCGGTAGATAATCCCCTGCGGATTATAGACGACTATGATTTGCGTTCTCTGATAGAGAACACCACCTTCCGGGAACTCAAACAGGGCTGGTTGGTGGGTGCTATCCCCAAGAAGACTCAAGCCGCCGTTACCAGCCACATCTTTTTGACCCTGTCAATGTACAACATGACTAACGCCTATCGGACAGAATTAGGCGATGAATTAACCGGCAAAGGTATCCGCCGTTTCCGAAGGGAGACCTTCAAAGAAACCCTGGATAAGATCGTTATCGTAGCCGGGGAATATTTCGCTATATTTGACCTTGAGGAGTTCGCTCTTCTGGTAGGTAATCCACCCTTAGAGTTCTGGAATGTAGACCCGGAGAAGGTCAAAAAGGAATATGGAATAGAATAAACGAAGAGGTCTCCGACAAACTCACCTTGGCTTTAAGGATAGCTCTGTCTTCTTAAGACCATTTTTATTTCCCCCGGGGTCATTTTTTAATATTTTCTCATTCATCTCTCCCTCTTAGCCGATAATGCCATCGGGAACTCTCATAACAGGAAACAGGGAGAGAATATTGTGTTCCCCCCCTTCCCTTTTGCCCATTAGGTGCCGCTTATGCTGAAATTTCAATTTTGATTTTGCCGATTTTGACTCCCTCTTGTAAATATGTTATAATTCAAATTAAGTAAAAATACGGAGCTAAAAAAATGAAATACAAAGCAAATCTTGATAGTAGAGAAGCGGAATTGTTTTGGAGTATAGTAGAGAATTTTTATCGGGCGGAGGCTATTATTGGCGATAAATACGGTAGATTGATGGGAGCTCGAAAAACTTCTCCGGAGGATGCCTTAGAGAAGATTGCCATATCTTCACCTGCAATTGGTTTCAGAAAATTGGAAGAACTGAGAAATGATATTTTATATCCTTTAAAGGAAGCTTCTCACAATCTCTTTAGAAATGAAGTTACAAGCATAACCCATCCCTTCGATAAATATATAAGTGATATTTTTCATGAAGTTTCTATTATAAAAGAAGAACATTATCAATTAATCCAGATAGGGGATTATCAATTAAAAGAAGAAATAAAAAAACCCGGTAAAAAGGTAGAGAAAAGGATAGTATCAAAAGCTCAAAAAGATATCATTAATAAAATGAAAAACATTGACACCTTGTTCCAGGAAGCGGAAGCGGAATTAATAAAATTGCTGAAGCATCAAAACAGAACTAAATATGTAATTAGATCTCTGTATTTATCCGGCGAGGAAATTTTTGGCGATAATGAAGGCTTGGAAATTTTATACCAAAAAATATATGACCTTGGTCCCCTTGAGGGTTATCTAACGGTTGCCGAAAGTTTTCATGGGTCGATGCATTATGAAAAAGCCGTGGAAGCTTTTTATAAGACAAGAGAGAAAAAATGGAAATTAGATGCTCAAAGAAAGCCGGGGAAAGGTCAGGAAGGATATCAGACGTTGGCTGATAGATACCAAAAATTGAGGGAGAAGCTAAAACAGGGACAAAGATGAAAGTTAAAAACTGAAAGGTTAAAAGCTGAAAACTGAAATAGGGAAAAGAGAGTCCTGAAGGGTCTAAAAGCACTGTTTAATATCTTAAAAGATGATGAAAATCCACCCTTCAGATAATTGGTCCTCAGTCTACGATTTAATGTCTATAGGCTATGGTCTGTGGACTGTGGTTTATTAAGGGATAATTATACTTATACAAGTAAAGGTATTTATGAATCGCCTCTTCAGAATATTTATTCTGGGAGCCCTGGCGTTATCAAGTACGGTTTTTGTTTCCTCTTACCCTGAGTTTCCGGGAGTAAGTAAGAGCAATATTTCGAATAAGGGAACCTCCCCGGAACCCACAAATTCAGGGTTTTCCTCAACTTCCGATGCTATCCCGGTTTATACCTACAAGGTCGTTAATGCTTATGCTCATGACCGACGTGCTTTTACCCAAGGATTAGTTTTTGAAGGAGGGGTTTTATATGAAGGGACCGGGCTTCGTGGACGTTCCACATTGCGCAGGGTGGAATTGGAAACCGGAGATATTTTGCAAATCCGGGAGCTTCCGGCCCGATTTTTCGGTGAGGGCGTGACTGTTTATGGGAATAAAATTATCCAGATCGGAAGAGCACACGTCTGAACTCCAGTCACACTGATATATCTCGTATGCCGTCTTCTGCTTGAAAAAAAAAAAAAAAAATATAATACAAAACACAGAGACAAGAATTAAAGCGACTA
>CAJVXD010000165.1 GCA_913009675.1 uncultured bacterium
TGATACGGCGACCACCGAGATCTACACTCTTTCCCTACACGACGCTCTTCCGATCTTTTACTCATTTTTTCCGTTCGCTCGTCTTTTCGGTCAGGGGGACCTGAAAAAAGACGTTCGGCCAATTTCATTTATTTGGAGATGCGGGCCTCACTCATTTTTATTTTGACAGGCAATCTTTTCTGTTATTTCGTTGATCATGGCGTACGCAAAATAAACATGCTTTTTTCAGGCTCCCCCTGAGCGAAAAGACGAGCGAGCGGAAAAAATGAGCAAAAATTCACTCGCTGGGGGAATTTTTGCGTTCCCGAAGCCGTTTGGCATGGGCGATAGAAGGACTTAAGAGTGTAACGTGACTATTCCGGATAGTACAGATAACCCTGAACTAACCCCTGACATCAAAGATGCCAAGGGTTAAATTCGCACTCATTGCTTACGTCGTCCTCAGAGGACTCCGTAAGTAATGTGCTCATTCGAGGAGGATAAGATGAAAGCTAAGATACACCCTGAGTACAAAGAGGCTACTGTAATATGCGCATGCGGTGAGGTCATACACACCCGCTCCACAAAACAGAATATAAGGGTGGAGATATGTTCGAAGTGCCACCCCTTCTTTACGGGAAAGCAGAAGTTCGTAGATTCTGCCGGCAGGGTAGAAAAGTTCCTGAAAAAATACAAGAAGAAGGCATAAGGTCGCATAGCGCAAGGCGTATATCGTATGATAAGGATATACGCTATGCGCCATACCCCAAGCCCTCTCCCAATAAAAACTATGTTTAAAAAACTCGATACTCAACTGAAGCGATATGAGGAGATATGTGCTCTTATGTCAGAGATAGACGTTGTTTCTGACAGAGAAAGATACCAGAGGCTTGCCAGAGAACTTGCGTCTCTGGAAGACAGGGCAAAGAAATACAGGGAGTATAAAAAGATTATTACGGAGATAGACGATACAAAGGGCCTTTTAGAGGAAGGGCCTCATTCTGCGGAATTGGCTGAAATGGCAAGAAAGGAGATCGGCGAGCTTGAGAAAAAAAGAGATGTGATGGAGAGCGAACTTGAAGAGATGATGCTGGATGAAGACATAGATTCGACTAAAGATGTAATCATGGAAATACGGGCCGGCACGGGCGGCAAAGAGGCATCCCTGTTTGCGCGGGATCTATTCAGGATGTATTCTAAATATGCCGCAAGATGCGGATGGAAGATAGAGATAATGGACAGCCATACTGCAGAGGCAGGAGGATTTAAGGAGATAATATTTTCCATAAAAGGAAAAGGAGTCTATAAGAAACTGAAATACGAAAGAGGGGTGCACAGGGTTCAGAGGGTCCCTATTACTGAGTCGTCCGGCAGGATACATACCTCGGCTGTTACGATAGCCGTGCTGCCGGAGGCAAAAGACGTAGAGTTGGAAATAAACCCTCAGGACCTAAAGATAGATACATACCGTTCAAGCGGCGCAGGCGGCCAGCATGTTAATGTTACCGATTCTGCGGTCAGGATTACCCATATACCTACGGGGACAGTGGTCCAATGCCAGAACGAAAGGTCCCAGCACAAAAATAAGACGGCGGCCATGAAGGTTTTGAGGGCAAGGATCCTGGATAATCTGAAAAGGGAGCAGCAAAGGAAGACAGCGAATGACAGAAAGAACCAGGTAGGCAGTGGTGACCGCAGCGAAAAGATACGTACCTATAATTTTCCGGATAGGCGCGTAACCGACCATAGGATAGGTTTTACCATTCATAAGCTTGACAGGGTAATGGAAGGCGAGATAGACGAAATCATAGCAGCCCTTATTCGAGCTGAGAGAGGGCTTAAATTAGGGCATACCCAAAGGCAATCATGATGAGGATATTGAAGGTTCAAAGGGAGATAGCCTGCTTAGTAAATAAATTTTCGACTATTATCCCGCGATACGAAATAGAGGCGTTGTTAGCCTATTTGTTTAACTGTGACAGGAATCTCTTGTACGTAAAAGATATAATCGTTGACGAGATTGCTGAAAGTTTATTCGAGTCCATGGTGCAGCGCCGCCTATCAGGCGAACCACTGCAGTACATTACCGGTCAAGTGAGATTTATGGGGCTGGGGTTCCTTGTGAATAAAGCTGTTTTTATACCGCGGCCTGAAACAGAGATCTTAGTTAATGAAGCGCTGTCAGCTGTCAGCTGTCAGCTGACAGCCAAAGGTACCTTTAAGATACTCGATCTTTGCACCGGGTGCGGGAATATCGCAGTCAGCCTAATAAAGCCAGCGCCCCGATTAGAGATAGTTGCTACGGATATTTCAGAGAGGGCCCTTGAGATCGCGGAGAAGAATGCTGTACATCATGGAGCCGGGCAAAGGATAACATTTTATAAAGGCGATCTCTTTAGGGCATTACCAGTTGATAAAAATTTTAAATTTGATATAATAATCTGTAATCCGCCTTACGTAAAGACCGGTGAACTCAGCGGCCTGCAAAAAGAGGTAAGATGTGAGCCGGGGATTGCCCTGGATGGAGGGATAGACGGGTTAGATTTTTACCGGGGCCTGGCAGAAATGAGCCCGGGATATCTGAAGAAAAAGGGCAGGGTCTTTTTAGAGGTAGGGTTTGGACAGGCTCATGAGGTTATAGATATCTTTAGCGCAAAAAAGATGTTTAATATAGATAAGATAGAAAAAGACCTTTCAGGGATAGAGAGGGTGATATGGATAAGTTTATCATAGAGGGCGGTGTAAGGTTAAAAGGGGACGTGGAATTAAGCGGGTCAAAAAATGCGGCGCTCCCTATATTGGCTGCAACGCTCTTGACGGATTCCAGATGCGTGATAAAAAACATTCCGCCATTGAGAGATGTCTATACGATGCTCAGGATCATGCGGGTCTTAGGCGTCAGGGTTAATATGGAGGATGACGTGGTAATTGTGGAGCCGGCAGGTTATTCGAATTATATGGCACCATACAAACTTGTCAGCACAATGAGGGCCTCTATCTGCGTCCTGGGCCCCATATTGGCAAAACTTAAACACGCAGAGGTCTCTATGCCCGGGGGCTGTGTTATTGGACCCCGGCCCATCGACCTGCACCTAAAAGGGCTGCGTTCTATAGGCGCGGATATAAGGATCGAACATGGTTATATTGTCGCGGATGTAAAACAGTTGAGAGGGGCACGGGTATATTTGGGCGGTAATTTTGGTTCCAGTGTCCTGGCGACAGCGAACCTCATGATGGCTGCCACGCTCGCAAAAGGTAAAACGGTTATTGAGAATGCTGCATGTGAACCGGAGATAGAAGACCTGACTAATTTCCTCATAAAGATGGGTGCAAAGATAAAAGGCCGCGGAACCAGATCGGAAGAGCGTCGTGTAGGGAAAGAGTGTAGATCTCGGTGGTCGCCGTATCATTAAA
>CAJVXD010000166.1 GCA_913009675.1 uncultured bacterium
TTGTTTGTTTTTTTTTTTCACGCAGAAGACGGCATACGAGATATATCAGTGTGACTGGAGTTCAGACGTGTGCTCTTCCGATCTCGTTAAAAAGATTTGGATATGGGTGCTGGTTGGAGTCGGCATCGGCGCCCTAATCCATAATTATGTCCCCAAAGAGGTAATACAGTCAATCGTTGGTAAGGCCGGGGTTTTCTCAGTGCCTATAGCAGTGGTTTTAGGGGTTCCTATGTATGGAAGCTGTGCCGCGATTGTGCCTATCGCTGTTGTTTTATTTCAAAAGGGCATCCCCCTGGGAACAGCATTGGCCTTTATGATGGCGATAGCGGCGTTGAGCCTGCCGGAAGCAGTTATGCTGAGGCGGGCAATCAAATTAAGACTTATATTGATATTCTTCGGTATAACAACAGCCGCGATAATCTTTATCGGGTATTTATTTAATATATTGCAAGCCGCACTGACTTGATGAAAGGAGTAATAGAATGTCAAAGCAAAAGGTATTATTTATCTGTATCCACAACTCATCAAGAAGCCAGATGGCAGAGGCTTTTTTGAAGCAAATAGCCGGTGATAGATTTGAGGTAGAAAGCGCGGGTCTTGAACCGGGCACGCTTAACCCGATTGTGGTTGAGGTGATGAGGGAATACGGGATTGATATTTCAGGCAACAAGACAAAGAGTGCGTTCGATTTTTATAAACAGGGGAAACGTTATGATTATGTAGTTACTGTATGTGATGAATCACAGTCAGAGCGATGCCCCATCTTTCCTAATGCCCTGGCAAGGCTTCATTGGGGCTTTGAAGATCCGTCTGCTTTCCGGGGTACGCAGGAAGAAAAACGGGAAAAGACAAGGACTGTAAGAGATAAAATTAAAAAAAGAATTGCGGAATGGATTAAGACTGTCTAGATTCTCTTCCGCCCGCCCGAAAATCGTATCTTCACGATATAGCCAAAATCGATAAGAAGTGGTACACGCTGGATTTCGCTGGATTTCGAATTTGGTTGCGAAGGGTTTAAGGAGCTGGTATAATACAACACACCTTGAACACCAACCAATAAGGAGCAAAAACCATGACACACGGTACCTATACTGCTGGAGAAATCGCAGAGTACTTACGAGTTCACCCCTATACGGTAAAAAGACTAGCCCGGGCCGGTAAGATCCCGGGTTTTAAAGTTGGTGACCAGTGGAGGTTTGACAGAGCAGAGATTAAAGAATGGAGAAGCAATCAGGGCAAAACGAAATCTATGAAGGGCGTTACATGCTGACCTAAAAATAAGCGGTCAGGGGAGAAGAGTTTTTCTTATTAGGTATAGATTAAGTAATAGTGATTTAGAAATGCGGGGTATAAAATCAAGGATAAATCAGTAAAGGTTGGGACTAAATTTTATGTTTAGACGTAGATTATTACCCATTATATGTTTGATACTTATATTTTCTTTATCTGGCTGCGGCAAAAGAGAAAAGTTAAAGAACATTAGCTTTGAAGATACACTAGGACTAAAGAAGGCCAAACCTGTTAAAGCGGCCGGGATTAACATATGTGTCGGCTCTATGATTACTCCCGAGGAGGGGTATACTTGTTATAATCGGCTCCTCGATTATATTGGCGAAAAACTGAAGATGAAGGTAAATTTTGTTGAAAAAAGGACTTACGCCGAAGTAAATGCCCTTTTAAAAGACCGAAGCATCGATATGGCCTTTGTCTGCGGAGGCCCTTATGTAGAAGGCCATGATGAGTTTGGGCTGGAACTTCTTGTTGCGCCCATGGTGGACGGGAAGATCGTTTACTATTCTTATATCATTGTTGGGAAAAATAGCGGAATAGAAAAATTCCGGGATCTGAGAGGCAAGACATTTGCCTTTGTAGACCCTTTGTCAAATTCAGGTAAATTAGTCCCAACCTATATGCTGCAGAAGTTAGGAGAGACCCCGCAGGGCTTTTTTAGTAAATATCTATATAGCTATAGTCACGATAACTCTATTAAAGCTGTAGCCCAGGGCATAGTTGATGGAGCAGCCGTAGATAGCCTTATCTGGAATTATTTAGACAAAAAGGGCTCTCCCTATATTAAGAAAACCAAAATAATTAAAATCTCAGAGCCTTACGGCATCCCGCCGGTAGTAGTTCGTCCAAATTTGGAGGTGCGCTTAAAAGAAAAGATAAAAAAGATATTGTTGAATATGCACAATGATAAAGAAGGAAGAGATATATTAAGCAGGATGTTTATCGATAGGTTTGTTGATGTGGATGATTCGTTTTATGATAGTATAAGAGAGATCAAGGGCCGGGTTAACGAGTGAGATTTTGATATGAAAAGCATTCGGACTAAACTTATTCTTTGGATCTGTATATTATTTCTATCTATAGGCAGCCTGATATATCTTTTTCTTTCAAATATCCTCCCCAAGATGCTAACCTCTCAAGTCCTCAAAAGAGA
Source organism: uncultured bacterium (assembly GCA_913009675.1). Taxonomy (GTDB): domain Bacteria; phylum Omnitrophota; class Gorgyraeia; order Gorgyraeales; family Gorgyraeaceae; genus CAJVXD01. The sequence continues at coordinate 2,444 of CAJVXD010000166.1, forward strand.
TGTAGAGATTGCGCGATATATATCTAACGAGTCAAAAGAGCTCTTGCTGCTTAAGGATGATATAGCACTTTCACTGCTTCTGCATGAGAATCTGGATAAATTAGAAGATGCACAGTACTTATTTATTCAGGCCCCGGATGGAAGCATAATAGCACATACATTTCCCAAGGGGTTTCCCAGGGCCCTGTTTTCTTTTAATCTGCATACCGGATACTCATACAAAGTCAAAGAGTTTCTAAACAAAGGCAGAAAAATATATGATATAGCGATCCCTATATTGAAAGGCGAATTAGGTGCTCTCCATTTGGGCGTTTCTATGGAGTCTGGCAAGCAGGACTTTGCAGCGATTACCAAGATAAATTATTATATAGCAAGTGTTGTTCTCATAGGGCTGGGAGTCGGTATCTTTGTATTTTTAACTATAGGGTTTCTATTCTCTAATAAGATTATAAAATTAAAAAATTTTGCTGCCAAGGTCGGCAGGGGAGACCTGGAAGGCAAGATAGATATAAATTCTAAAGATGAGATTGGGGATTTGGCTCATGCCTTTAATGAAATGACCTCACGCTTAAAGGAAAATATTCAGGAGATTAAAAGATTAAATACAATCGAGGAAAGGAGCAAGATTGCCTTTGACCTTCATGACGGCTGTGCGCAAGATTCAGCTAATATTATAAAAAGGATTGAGCTTTGCCAGAAGCTTTTCAATATCGACCCCCGGAGAGCTTTTAAGGAATTGGAAGATCTAAAAGAAAGCACAAAAGATAACCTGAATTGGATGCGCCAGATGATATCCGACCTCAAGTCGCCGGAGGATACGCATTTCAACTTGCCAAATAGACTCAAAGATTATATCATAGATTACAAGAAGCAGAGTAGATCGGAAGA
>CAJVXD010000167.1 GCA_913009675.1 uncultured bacterium
AGTTCTTCGTGGTAGATATTCTTCATTTTTTTTCTTTTTTTTTTCTCTTTTTCTTTTTCTTTCTTGTTTTTTTTTTTTAATGATACGGCGACCACCGAGATCTACACTCTTTCCCTACACGACGCTCTTCCGATCTTACCAGGCTACAGGGAAGTAGATATCAGCCTGTGGTTCCTCTTGTTCTTTTCAGTGTTTTTTGGAATACTCGTAGGTGATGCTGGATACGGGGCTGTATTTTTTATAGCGACACTGGCATGTCATATAAGGTTCAAGGCGTCAGTTAAGGATAAAAGCATTTTTTTTCTTATGTATACCCTGAGTCTCTGCGCGGTCATATGGGGTGTTTTAACAGGCACATTCTTTGGCCAGGCCTATCTCGGCCAGAGAGTAAAACCACTTTTGCCATTGTTGAGAAACAATGCCAATGTCCAGGCATTATGCTTTTTTATAGGGGCACTTCAGCTGAGTGTGGCACACGCATGGAAACTCATTCGAAAGCTGCCCTCATTAAAGGCCCTTTCCGAAGCCGGTTGGATATCCATGCTCTGGGCAGCGTATTTTCTGGCACGTTCGCTGATATTGACTCAGTCCTTCCCCCACCTGGGGAAATGGCTTTTTATAATAGGCGCAGGTTCGATTATTTTATTCACGGATCCCAAAAGGAACGTCTTTAAAACCCTTTCCTCCGGCATAGGGAATTTTCTTCTTCATCTTGTAAATAGTTTTACGGATGTCGTTTCATACATAAGGTTATTTGCGGTTGGGGCAGCAACCGTTGCGGTAGCGGATGCCTTTAATCAGATGGCTTCAGGCGTAGGATACAGCAATATATTTGCGGGATTTTTAACAGCGGTCATACTTTTATTCGGACATACCTTGAATATATTGTTAAGCGCGATGGCTATCCTGGTTCACGGCATTAGGTTGAATGTCCTGGAATTTTCGAGTCATCTGGATATGGAGTGGTCAGGTATAGAATATAAACCGTTTAAAGACGGATAGCAGTTCTCGGCCAACGATATTCTTCGAGCGAACGAGCGCGGGCGAGTGAGCGGAGAAGAATAAAAGAAAGGATTCTAATATGGATACAAGTCTTCTATTGCAATTTAAGGATTTAGGGGTTGCGGCTTCGCTTGCATTTTCAGCAATAGGTTCTGCGTTGGGGACAGGTGTAGCGGGTATGGCTGCTGTAGGTTCGTGGAAAAAGTGTTTTGCCCGGAACAAGAACGCCCCTTTTATCCTCACTGTATTCGTGGGCGCCCCGCTTTCTCAGACCATATACGGGATGATCGTAATGAACGCCCTTCTGGAGTTGGCAAGGAAAGGCCAGTTTATGTGGTCTGCCGGGATATTGTGCGGTATTGCGATGGGGCTTTCAGCGTGGATGCAGGGCAAGGCAGGCGCAGCAGCATCTGATGCCCTGGCTGAGACAGGCAAGGGGTTCGGCAATTATCTTATGGTACTGGGTGTAATAGAGACCGTAGCACTTTTTGTGATGGTATTCATCTTGATGGCAGTAGGTAAGATAATGTAATTTTAATGCCCTCTTAGTAAATTGTTTTTGTTACGTATAATATATTAGTTTGGAAAAAGATAAAAGGATAAGAGGAGGTTGGATTATGAAGAGGATAAGCCGTCGCATTATGTTACTAATGTCCATATCTTTGATTTTTATGTTTAATCTTCCTGCTTTTGCCGACGCTAGCAAGGATATCCCGGATTGGCTTAAGAGGATAGAGTTGTCCGGACAGTGGGAATCGCATAAAAATCCGACGTTTTATTTTGAGACGGTGCAGCCGCTTTATCAAGGTGAAGATAAGATAGACACTCTGTTTATACAGCCGCGCGTTTCCTTGAGATCAAGTGACCTGACGTATAATCTGGGGGTAGGATACAGAAAGCTGGTATCGGAAAATTTACTTTTGGGTATAAATATCTTTGGTGATTATCAGGATTTGCATGAGCATGGCAGAATAGGATTGGGCATTGAGGCGCTTGGCCAGGTCTTTGAGGCACGGCTGAATAGCTATTTTGGAGTCACTCCAAAGAGGATAGTAGAAGACACGGCAAGTTCAACTACTTATGAAAAAGTAGCTGATGGCCTGGATTTTGAATTGGGGGTCCCTGTGCCTTACATGCCATGGTTGAAGGTTTATGGTTCCGGTTTCTGGTATGACTTTGACAAGTTCCAGGATAAATACGGATGGAAGACGCGGATAGAGGCAACTCTTAACAAGGCCCTGCGTCTGGAATTTTATACATGGGATGATAATAAAGGAGGCGAGGAATACGGCGGAAGATTAAGGTGCCATCTGGCGTTTGACACACTAGCGGATATTAGAGACGTCTTTAAGTTGGCAGGTGAACCTTTCCCAAAGAAAGACTTGAAGAAAAGAACCTTGATCCCCGTGGAGAGGAATTTTGATATCGTGGTGGAAAAGTGGTCGGAATCAGCGGGTGTTACAGTAGAGATAGGAAGAGGTAATTGAGGATTTTAGAAGGAGGAGTGGGCAATGAAAAAGATTTGTTTGTTTCTTTTTTTCTGCATATGTTTTTTTATTTTTAATCCTGGTTATGGATTTTCTGCCAGCGGCCTTGGGACGCCTGAGAAATATCAGGTTACTGTTAGAAAAATGGAGTTGTATAACAGCACGACCGGCTCCTGGGTTACAGCGGGAGACGGGGATCTTACTTTTAATATAGCCTCTGCTACCGCAGGACAGATAGTAGGAAGCTATGCAAGCGGCAAACCTATCCCCGAAGGCGTGTATACACAGATGAGGGTTACTGCTTCAAGGACAATGTCTATAAAATCTACCGGCAGTATAGGAGGGACTACATATTACACTACTGCAAATACCCTGAATGGTCCCGTCGGAAGTACGGCAGTGCTGGCATCAAACTCACTTTCAGATTATGCAGAAGGTGCTTTAAGCGGGCCAAGCACTGACAGCCCTCCCCATTATCATGTTGTGGGAGACGATTTTATTGATACGTCTACCCTCCCTTCTCCAATAACCGTCAAAAAGGGTGCGGCAAAGAAGATTAGGATTAAATTTGATGTAACAGGTGCTGTGACTTTTGATAGTGGGATTGCCGCGCCTAAGATTATTTGCTATCCAAATGCTCCCTCGGTGAGCGTTGAGGTCATAGGTTAATTTTGGGAGTAAAAAGTAAACGGTAACGTAAAATATACTGTGTAATTTCTTATTGAAAATTAAATAAAAAGGACGTATCCTTCCTTTAGGATACAAAAACAAAAGCTCTGGTATGGTGCCAGGCTTTTAAAAGGAAAGGAGTACGTCC
>CAJVXD010000168.1 GCA_913009675.1 uncultured bacterium
ATAGTAGTAGCTACTACATATATGTTGAGGTGAATAATATGAATCTGAATGTATATCTAAGTGAAGAGGTCTACAATATGCTTGTGCAGCATCGTAGAGAGTGTCCTCATTGCGTGAACGACTCACAAGATCGGAAGAGCGTCGTGTAGGGAAAGAGTGTAGATCTCGGTGGTCGCCGTATCATTAAAAAAAAAAAAAAAAATATGTTATACTAATTTTAAATAAAAAATTTGCCAAAAAAAGATTCAGATTGCAAAGGAGGATATATATTATGAAGTTTAATGGGAGATTATTAATTATAGGCTGCGGTTCTGTTTCTCAATGCGCCGTCCCTCTGGTTCTCAAATTAATAGATATGCCTGCGGACAAGATCACCATCATGGATTTTCTAGATAGGCGTCCGCGCGTCAAGGATGCCCTGGATAGAGGCGTGAAATATGTTATGGAGAGAGTAACCCCTGAAAATTACGCCCGGCTCCTAGCAAAATATGCCGGGCCGGGAGATATGATTATTGATCTTGCATGGAACATAGATTGTATCACTATCGTCCAGTGGTGCCGCGATAATCAGGTCCTCTACTGTAACACATCTGTTGAAGAATGGGATCCTTATAAGGATTTTGAGCGCAATGACCCAACAAAATATACCCTATATGCGAGACACATGGAGCTCCGTCAGAAGATAACCGGTTGGGCTGATAAAAATACCATCAGCGCCATTGTTGATCACGGTGCTAATCCCGGTCTGGTATCTCACTTTACAAAATATACCCTGGTAGATATTGCGAAAAAAATCCTGAAAGAAAAAGCAAATGACCCAAGGAGAGACCAGCTGGAAAAGGCCTTACAGGATAAAAATTTTGCAAGGTTATCTCAGTTGGAAGGCGTAAAGACCATCCACATAAGTGAACGAGATACGCAGATCACCGATAAACCTAAAGAGGTAAACGAATTTGTTAATACCTGGAGTATCGAGGGTTTTTTTGAGGAGGGTGTTGCGCCCGCGGAACTAGGCTGGGGAACACATGAACGTTATATTCCTAAGAATGCATATTCCCACAAGGTCGGACCGAAGAATCAGATCTGTCTCAGCACCATAGGCATGAAGACATGGGTGCGCTCGTGGGTGCCGTGCGGCGAGATCACAGGCATGGTTATCAGGCACGGAGAGGCATTCAGCATATCAGACAGGCTTACGGTATGGGAAGACGAAAGACCGGTCTATAGGCCTACTGTCCACTATGCCTATTGCCCCTGTGATGCCGCAATCAATTCACTGCACGAACTTGAGATGAGACAATTTAAACTACAGGAAAGACAGCGAATAATGAGCGATGAGATTATAAGCGGACGTGACGAGTTAGGGGTTTTGTTAATGGGACATGATTTTACATCGTGGTGGTGCGGCAGTCTGCTGGATATAGATGAGGCCCGAAGACTCATCCCCCATCAACAGGCCACCACACTTCAGGTAGCAATCTCTGTAGTGGCAGCCGCTATCTGGATGATCAAAAATCCAAAAAGGGGATTTTTAATGCCGGATGACATAGACCATGATGAGATCCTGAAAACCTCTACCCCCTATATAAAACCTTTTATCTCGCAGGCAGTAGATTGGACCCCCCTAAAGAACTTGAATACAAAATTTACAAAATTTGACATACCCCGGCCTAAAGACGAAGATGTCTGGCAATTTACAACTTTTCTGGTTGACCCAAGGGAAAGGTTAAATGCGCATGAATCAAGTGCAGCGCAGCTTGAAACCGCCAAGGCCTAAGTCCGACCTGAGCAGTATCGAAAGCCTGATAAAGGCAATGCTGAAAAAACATCGCTCGCCTCTGATGCTCATCAGGCGGTGCGTGCTTGAGAAACAATATCAGCGTTTCCGGAAATGCCTCCCCGAAGTCATGCCTTACTACGCCATAAAAGCAAACCCCCACCAGGGCGTCATAAAGACATTCATCAAATTAGGGGCCTCCTTTGATGTAGCGAGTGCCAATGAGATGAAACATGTACTTCACTTAGGTGCATCCCCTTCAAAGATTATCTTCGCCAACACCATTAAATCCCGGGAGGATATAGAGAGCGCCAGAAGGCGCAGGGTCAGACTCATGACCTTTGACAGTGAACCAGAGCTCTACAAGATTGCAAAACATTATCCAAAGGCGAAGGTCCTTGTACGTATAAAAGTGGCGAACGAGGGCAGCGTGGTGGAGCTCTCTCTCAAATTCGGCTCAGACAGCGATCAGGCCTTCTTTCTCCTGCACAAGGCAAAGACACTGGGGTTGGTGCCAGCAGGTATCAGCTTTCATGTCGGAAGCCAGTCTAAAAATGTAGAAAATTATATGCAGGCCCTCGAGATATCGGCAAATATCTTTAAGGAAGCAAAGAAAAACGGGATACGGCTTAAGATTATGGATATAGGCGGCGGATTTCCGATTCAGCATTTTGATAATGAGATAGGGGTAAATTTCGAAAGGATGGCCAGCCAGATCAGGAAACAGATAAAGACGCTATTCGACAGAGATGTCAGATTCATAGCTGAACCGGGCCGTTTCCTGGTGGGACCTGCAGGGGTCCTGGTCACACAGGTTATAGGAAGGACCTTTCGTAACAACAAAAATTATTATTATTTAAATGACGGTATCTATGCCGATTTTTCAGGTATGGTATTCGACCACTGTAAATACGAATTTAAGACCTTGAGGCGCGGACTAAGATATCTAAGCGCCCTTGCGGGCCCTACCTGCGATTCCTTTGATACCATGTCCCTGAATACGGAAATACCGGAACTATATCTGGGAGATGTCATATATGTAAAAAATATAGGTGCCTATTCCTCTGCAAGCGCATGCCCTAACTTCAACGGCTTCCCCCCTGCTAAAATCATCCTTGTCTAATTCCTCAACTTGCGCTATAATAAGCAGGTAAACTGAAAAGGAGGAACAAGATGGCAGATATACACAATGCTAAAGAAAAAAGGGAATTTTTAAGGTACAACTACACCAAACCCATCGCCTATCTTACGCTAAGTGAAGCGAAGAATAACAACGCCGCGTCCAGGATACTCACTGCTATCTCCAAAAATCTAAGCGCCGCGGGCATATTATTTACTGCCAGGGTTGATAAACTACCTGGGATCAGCAGCGTCCTGGCAATGGACCTTGATTACAGGACTACCGGTGTATGTAAGGAGATAGAAGAACGCGCCTTAATATTAAAGAATAGACTGATAGGCAGGGTGGTAAGGATAGAGGATAATGAAGACGGCACCTGCGGTGTCGGCGTCGCCTTTATCA
>CAJVXD010000169.1 GCA_913009675.1 uncultured bacterium
GGACGAGGAAGAAAAAAGAGAAGGAAAGTAGGGGAGGGAAAGATGAGGAGGAAGAGAGGGAGAAGGATAAAGAAAGTAAGGAAGTATGGATGAGGGTTTTTTTTTTTTCAAGCAGAAGACGGCATACGAGATATATCAGTGTGACTGGAGTTCAGACGTGTGCTCTTCCGATCTCGAATTCAAAAACGCAATAGTGATCCCAAGCATGAGCCTGAATAAAACGAAAGAGGGTTATAAAGTATTTATCGTAGGAGAAGGGGATACTGCCAGGTCAAGGCCCGTAGAGGTGGCATATGTGACGACCGATTATACTGTTATAAAATCAGGGGTTTACGAAGGCGAGCTGGTTGTGACGGATACCCCTCAGGAACTCAAAGATGGGATGCCGGTTAAGGTTATAGATGTGCAGGAAGCTGCTACAGGAAAGCAGAAGGATTGATAAAGATTCAAGATTCGAATATTGGGAATAAATGTAAACTCTAAATCCGAAATCCGTATTCGCATTTCGGATTTTACATTTTTGTTTTTTAATTTTATGTAGATATGAACCTTCCAGAATTTTCAGTAGATCGCCCCGTAACGGTTTCTATGTTCTTTCTGGGAGTGTTGATGCTAGGCTTTATATCTTTAGCCAGGCTTCCCAGAGAACTTTTTCCAGCTATTACATACCCGCAACTTACAATAGTCACCACCTATGAGAATGCCGCCCCGGAAGAGGTAGAGACGCTTATCACCAAGATAATAGAAGAGGCAGTCGGTACGGTTAGCAACCTCAAACGTATAAGTTCTATATCAAAGGAAGGGATTTCAATCGTAACTGCAGAATTTGTCTGGGGCACCAATATGGATTTTGCCTCCTTAGGCGTCCGTGAAAAGATAGATCTTATTAAGGAAAGACTTCCTCTTGGATCCAGTGACCCCATAGTAATGAAATTTAACCCCTTTGAATTACCCGTTATGACATTGAGTATTACGGGAAATAGGTCGCCTGCAGAACTTCTCAGGCTTTCTAGAAAATTCATAAAAGATGAGTTGGAAAAGGTAGAAGGTGTGGCCTCTTGTAATATTAGCGGGGGGCTGGATAGAGAGATACTTGTCTCCGTAGATGAGGGGAGGCTTGCCGCTTCGAAGATCTCTATAACCACGGTGGTAGATGCATTGAAATCTTCCAATCTGAATTATCCTGCCGGCACGATAGAAGAACATTTTTATCAATACCTTATCCGGACAATGGGTGAGTTTCAGATAGTGCCGGAGATAAAAGAGACTGTTGTTGGAAAGGACAGTGTAGAAAAAAGGCCTTTTTCGGAGCGGACAAATAGAGAGGAAAAAAGAAAAGCACCGCGCCTTATATTTTTGAAGGATATAGCTCATATAAAAGATACATTTCAGGAGAGGACAAGTATCTCCAGATATAATGGAAAAGAGAATATATCCATAGCAGTTCAAAAGCAGGCCGGGGTTAATACCATAGAGATTGCCCGAAAGGTAAGGGATAGATTGAAAGAGATAGAAAAGAATTTACCTGCGGGTTTGCATGTCAAGATAGTATACGACCAATCTACCTTTATCAAGGAATCGATACGCGGCGTCATGAATGCAGCTATTCAGGGAGGCGTGCTTGCATTTTTAGTGCTTTTTATCTTTCTGAGAAACTTAAAGGCTTCATTGATAGTAGCCTTTTCGATGCCTATGTCTATCATGATGGCCTTCAGTCTTATGTATTTTAATGGCATTACACTTAATATGCTTTCTTTGGGCGGCCTGGCCCTTGGTATAGGTATGTTGGTTGATAACGCAATAGTTGTTATTGAAAATATCTATAGTCATTTTCAAAGGAAGAAAGATATCAAAGAGGCCTCTAAGGTCGGGGCCAGTGAGATGGCAGCCGCTATATTTTCCTCAACCCTTACTACAGTAGCAGTATTCTTGCCTATGATATTTGTTGTTGGTATAGCCGGCCAGTTATTCAGAGAATTAGCCTTTACTGTAACGTTTTCGCTTTTAGCTTCATTGCTAATAGCGCTGTCTCTGATCCCTCGCATGGCTGCAATAGGAGGCCCTGCCTCTCAGAAAAGGCCGGATATCTCAAAAAGCACATTTACATTTTGGCTTGGCCCCATATATGCCAAAACCATACCCCATGTGCTTAGGCATAGATGGCTCTTCCTGGGTTCTATCCTTTTTCTATTTGTTATTAGTCTGGGGTTGATTAAGGTGATAGGTAAGGAATTTATGCCTAAGGTCGACCAGCGCGAATTTATAATGAAGATTAATATGCCGAGCGGAACAAAGCTGGAGATTACAAATAAGCTTACAAAAAAAGTAGAAAAGATACTTCTTGAGACGGAGGAGGTTGAAGGGGTAGCTGTGAGCATAGGTTCGAGCAAAAAGAAAAGGTATGCGCAGGGCCTCAAGACAATGGGTTCGCACCAGGCCCAGATTATCGTGACCTTAAAAAAGGGAAAAGAATGGGCCCCGACTTCTAATGTGATAAAGGATTTAAAAGATAGATTAAACAGACTGGACATGGAGGGGGGAGAGATAGAATATATCTTGCAGGAAAGCGTTTTTAAGAGCGCCCTTCAAGGATCAGCGCCTATCGTTATCGAGATAAAGGGCAAAAAACTTAACAGGATTAAGGAGCTCTCTAAATATGTTAGAGAGGGCCTGTACGCTATAAAAGGCATCTATGGGATACGTACAAGTCTCAGCAATCCTGCCCCTGAGACAAAGGTAAATATCTTAAAGGACAGGGCCGCCCTTTATAATCTTTCGGCAGCCGTAATTGCCCAAGCCGCGCATACAGCTATAAAGGGTACGGTAGCCACTAGATTCAAAGAGGAGGGCAGGGAGATCGATATAAGGGTCAGGTTAAGAAAAGAGGACCGTTCACGGCTTTCCAGTCTTAGAAATATTCTTATCCATTCGCCGCTGCTTGACATAGAAGTGCCTCTATCAGAGGTGGCCTATATAACACAGGGGGTAGGGCCTAGCGAGATAAAGAGGCTCGACCAACAGAGGGTGATACTTATAACAGCGAATATCGCAAATAGGCCCCTGAACAAGGTTATAATGGACGTAAATGCACTTATAAAAAATATTGAAAATGAAAAAATAGTCAAATCCAGAGGATTGAAAGATCAAGAGAAGAGTATTAGCATTTCTCTTTAGATCGGAAGAGCACACGTCTGAACTCCAGTCACACTGATATATCTCGTATGCCGTCTTCTGCTTGAAAAAAAAAAAAAAAAACACAAATACAAAATGAAAAAAAAAAAACAAAAA